>CAKROE010000030.1 GCA_934371915.1 uncultured Blautia sp.
GCCTATGACATCACTGTTTGAACAGAGCCTTCTCCTTTTCGGAGATACGACAGCGTTGATGCTTGTGAGGGACAAACATCTGGAACTTGACAAACTTTGGGAATACCACGCAAATCTTGAATAGGAGAGAAAAACATGAAATTACAGATTGCATTGGATGATGTTACTTTGGAAGGTGCTCTGGAACTGGTAAAAAAGGTCAGAGACTATATTGATATTATTGAGATCGGAACACCTTTTGTATACGAATATGGAATGCAGGCTGTCCGGACTATGAAAGAGCATTTCCCGGACAAAGAGATACTGGCTGACATGAAGATCATGGATGCCGGTTATTATGAAGCAGAAGAAGCGCTGAAAGCAGGTGCGGATTATGTTACAGTACTTGGCGTAACCGATAATCTGACGATCCAGGGATGCAAAGAGGCAGCAGAAAAATACGGTAAAGAAATCGTTGTTGATATGATCTGTGTGGAAAACATGGAAGAAAGAATTGCAAAACTGGAAGAGATCGGTGTCCATGGACTCGCTGTTCATACCGGCACAGATCAGCAGGCAATCGGAAGAACGCCTCTGGACGATCTGAAGGTCATGAGTGCTGCAGCCAAAAAAGCAAAGATCTCTGTTGCAGGTGGCATCCATGCAGATACAGTAAAAGATTATATCGAATATCATCCTGATGTGCTGATCGTAGGAGGCGGCATCTGCCATGCAGAGGATCCGGCAGCGGCAGCAAAAGAAATTTATATGCAGTTACAATAAAAGGAGACAGTCATGGCAGAGACTATTTTGAAGAGTATACTTCAGGAACTTACAGAAAATGAAAAAAGAGTTTCACAGGATGAAATGGAGAAATTTGCCGATGCGATCCTGAAAGCTGACAGAATTTTTGTTGCAGGTGCAGGACGTTCCGGATTTGTGGCCCGTGCTTTTGCCAACAGATTGATGCATATGGGGCTGACTGTATTTTTTGTCGGAGAACCGACAACACCGGCGATTAAGGCAGGTGATCTTCTTGTTATCGGCTCCGGTAGCGGAGAGACAGGAAGCCTTGTGGTAATGGCACAGAAGGCAAAGAAGATCGGGGCATCTGTTATTACAGTTACCATACATCCGGAAGCTTCCATCGGAAAACTTTCCGAGGCGTGGATCTGCATTCCGGGTGCAACCCCAAAGAGCGATCTGGAAGATACGGTGAAGTCTGTACAGCCTATGGGAAATGCTTTTGAGCAGATGACCTGGCTTGTATACGATGCCGTGATCATGATCCTGATGAAAAAAACAGGAAGAACAGAAGAAGAAATGTTTAAATTGCATGCGAATCTTGAATAAAAACGGGCAGGAAAGATATGAAAGCAATCATTTTTGACATGGATGGTGTCCTGATAAATACAGAACCACTGCATTTTAAGTGCTGGAAAATTCTTATGGAAGAAGATGGAATAAATCTGACGTATGATATTTATAAGCCATGCATCGGATCGACAAGAGAATATCTGATACAGTTGCTTGAAGAAAGCTTCGGAAAATTAAAAAGAGATCCGGATGAACTTCTGAAAAAAATGCAGCAGAAGAAAAAAGAAATTGTTGAGCGTGATGGTTTTCCTTTTCTTTCAGGAGTGAAAGAAGCTGTAAGTAAACTTAAAGAGGCAGGGTATATTCTGGCTGTTGCATCTTCCTCTCCCACAGATGTAATAGAAGAAACTCTGAATGTACTGGATGTACGTGAATGTTTCCAGAGCATAACAAGCGGCAGGGAAGTTGCCAATCCAAAACCGGCACCGGATGTATTTCTGCGTGCAATGGAAAAACTGGGGCTAAGCCCACAGGAATGCCTGATCATTGAAGATTCTACAAATGGCGGAAAGGCAGCAAAAGCCGCCGGAGCAAAATGTGTATGGTACCATAATCCGGACTCCGGTGATCAGAATATTCCATATGCAGAGCTGGAGATTGGTGAATGGAATGCAGAAAATGTCAATAAGCTCATTCAGATTATGAAAGAAAACTGATGGTGTTATGGATACCGGCGGAGGATGAAAATCTATCCGCCGGTATTTTTACGCTGTAAAACTTTCTAATATGAAAGTTTTCTACGTATAGCTATTGTATTTTTATGCATATTCGTGTAAAATAAAAGCAATTTAGCTTTGTAAAGTATGAACGCGTGATGCGTCTGGAGAAATAAAAGCGTCGCGGGTGAATTGTATGAGATGGAGGAAGAGAGAAAATGGCAGATCATGAAATGATGAATCTTGAAGAGATGGGCAGCCTGCGGGACAGTATGGAACTGCTCGGGGAAGAGCTGATGAATGGTCACCGGATCAACCCGAATCTGTATGTAGAATATGATGTAAAAAGAGGTCTCCGTGACTCAGCAGGTAAAGGTGTCCTGACAGGACTTACCGAGATTTCCGATGTTACAGGATATGATCTGGTAAATGGGCGTAAGATTCCGGCACACGGCAGACTTTATTATCAGGGATATAATGTAAACGATATCGTAGATGGACTGAAAGACCGCAAATTCGGCTTCGAAGAGACAATATATCTTTTATTATTCGGAAGACTTCCTTCTGAAAAAGATATGCAGATGTTCAAAAACGTTATGGAAAATTTCGAGACACTTTCAGGACGTTTTGTTCGAGATGTTGTTATGAAAGCATCCAACAGTGATATCATGAATGCCATGCAGAGATGTATTCTGACATTGTATACCTACGATTCAAAAGCAGAAGATGTTTCAGCCGAGAATGTACTTCGCCAGAGTATTGAGATGATCGCGAAGCTTCCTCTCATTGCGGTATATTCCTATCATTCTTACAGACATTTCCGTAAAGATGAGACGCTGTTTATCCGTAATCCGCAGAAAGGACTTTCCCTCGCGGAAAACATCCTTCTGATGCTCCGTCCGGATGGCAAATACACCGAACTGGAAGCAAAGGTTCTGGACATTGCACTCATTCTGCATGCAGAGCATGGCGGTGGTAATAACTCTACATTTACTACGCATGTAGTTACTTCATCCGGCACCGATACGTATTCTTCCATTGCTGCATCCATCGGTTCACTGAAGGGACCTCGTCATGGTGGTGCGAATCTGAAAGTGCAGAATATGTTCGAGGACATCAAGGCAAACGTAAAAGACTGGTCTGATGAGAAAGAAGTAGAAGCTTACCTCCGTAAGATCCTTAATAAAGAAGCATTTGACCATACCGGTCTGATCTATGGTATGGGACATGCAGTTTATACACTTTCCGATCCACGTGAAGTGATCCTTAAGAGATTTGCCAGAGACCTTGCACAGGAAAAGGGCATGATGAAAGAATTTGCATTGTATGAACTGGTAGAACGTCTGGGTGGAAGTCTTGTTATGGAACAGCGCAGACTTTTCAAAAATGTCTGTGCAAACGTAGACTTTTACAGCGGTTTCGTATATACTATGCTTGGAATCCCGAAAGAGCTGTTTACCCCGATCTTTGCGATCGCGCGTATCCCTGGATGGAGTGCACATCGTCTTGAAGAAATTCTCAATGCAAGCAAGATCATCCGTCCTGCATACAAATACGTAGGACATCATGCAGGCTTTGTTCCTTATGAAGAAAGAACACCGGAAGAAGGCTGTGAGGAAGTTTTGAGAGATCTGGAAAAAGAATCCGCAGCAGAAGAAACGGGAGAAAATACTGAGAAAGAGACGCCTGAGAATAAGAAAGAGCGCCCTGAGGAGAAGGAATAAATGAAACAGGTAATTTTAACAGGGGATCGTCCTACCGGAAGACTTCACGTAGGACATTATGTAGGATCACTGAAGGAGCGTGTGAAGCTTCAGAATTCCGGTGATTATGATGAGGTTTATATTATGATCGCAGATGCACAGGCATTGACAGACAATGCAGAGCATCCGGAAAAAGTACGTCAGAATATTATTCAGGTTGCACTGGATTATCTGGCATGCGGAATCGATCCGGCGAAATCTACGATCTTTATCCAGTCCATGGTACCGGAACTGACAGAGCTTACATTTTATTATATGAATCTTGTTACAGTGGCACGTGTACAGCGTAACCCTACCGTAAAATCCGAGATTCAGATGAGAAATTTTGAAGCCAGCATCCCGGTTGGATTTTTCTGTTACCCGATCAGCCAGGCAGCAGACATCACTGCTTTCCGTGCAACACATGTACCGGTTGGCGAGGATCAGATGCCGATGATCGAGCAGTGCAAAGAAATCGTACACAAATTCAATACTGTTTACGGTGAGACACTGACAGATCCGAAGATCGTGCTTCCGTCCAATAAGGCATGCTTACGTCTGCCTGGTATCGATGGCAAAGCCAAAATGAGTAAATCTCTCGGCAACTGCATCTACCTTTCTGATGAAGAAGCCGATGTTAAGAAAAAAATCATGTCCATGTTTACCGATCCGAATCATCTTCGGGTACAGGATCCGGGACGTGTGGAAGGCAACCCGGTATTTATTTATCTGGAAGCATTCTGCAGGGATGAGTATTTCCAGGAATTCCTTCCGGAATATCAGAATCTTGAAGAACTTGAGGATCATTACCGCAGAGGCGGTCTTGGCGATGTAAAAGTCAAGAAATTCCTGAATAATGTTATGCAGGCAGAGCTTGGCCCGATTCGTGCAAGACGTAAAGAATGGGAACAGCGTATCCCGGATGTACTCGATATCCTGAGAGAGGGAAGCAAGGTTGCACAAGCAAAAGCAGCTGAGACACTGAATGATGTTAAGGCATCTATGCGTATCAACTATTTTGACAGTGACCAGTCTGATATGTACCAGAAATAAAATAGCGCATCACTAAATATAATAGATACAATATAAGCAGCTGTTTTGGAAGACCATCTGAAACAGTTGCTTTTTTGTTTTTTTTTAAGTTCATCGCATTTATCTGATTATGACAGATTGACAATTCTCGTATGCTGATCTTTTTATCCTGTCTGGCAGCACCGTGTCAGATCATGATCATTGAACCGGGCGGATATACGTTCAAAGATTATCTGAAACGCAGATTGTTTGTTTAAAAGTCCATAAGTTTTTTCTATGGTACCATACATATCATTGATTTGTTATTATTGTGAATCTTTGGATATAATAAGCACAACGAAGGAAACACAAAGCAAAGAAGGAGGATGCAGGCAATGCCAATGACAAAACCTGGAAAGTTTGACAGCAAAGGAGCGTGGGACGGATTTCGCGGAGAAATCTGGCAGGAAGAGATCAATGTCCGTGATTTCATTCAGAAAAACTACACACCATATGATGGAGATGAAAGTTTTCTGGCAGGTCCGACTGAGAAAACTGAGAAATTATGGAACCATGTACAGAAGCTGCAGAAAGAAGAGAGAGAAAAAGGCGGTGTCCTGGAGTGTGAAACAGAAGTTGTTTCCGGTCTGACCGCTTATGGCCCTGGATATATCAGAGAAGACATGAAAGATCTGGAGCAGATCGTAGGTTTACAGACAGACAAACCTCTGAAACGTGCATTCATGCCTTACGGTGGTATCCGTATGGCAGTTCAGGCTGCTGAGACTTACGGATATGAGATCAATCCGGAACTCAAAAAAATCTTTACAACTTATGTAACAACTCACAATGATGCTGTTTTTGGGGCCTACACTCCGGAAATGCGTCTTGCAAGAAAGACACATGTTGTAACAGGTCTTCCGGATACTTACGGCCGTGGACGTATCGTAGGAGACTACCGTCGTGTGGCTCTTTACGGTATCGACCGTCTGATTGAGGCAAAAAAAGTAGCTCATTACCGAGCTGGATGTGGAAACATGTACGATGATGTTATCCGTATGCGTGAGGAAATCAGCCAGCAGCTCAAAGCTGTCAATGAGATGAAGAAAATGGCTGAGATCTATGGATATGACATTTCCAAACCGGCAAGAAATGCCCGTGAAGCAGTTCAGTGGCTGTACTTCGGGTATCTGGCAGCAGTCAAGACACAGAATGGTGCTGCAATGAGTGTCGGACGTATCTCCACATTTCTGGATATCTACATTCAGCGTGATATTGAAAAAGGAATCCTCACAGAAGACGAGGCACAGGAACTCATCGACCACATGACCATGAAATTCAGAATGGTAAAATTCGCACGTATTCCGGAATACAACCAGTTATTCTCAGGTGACCCGACATGGGTAACTCTGGAAGTCGGCGGAACAAGCCTGGATGGACGTCACATGGTTACAAAGACAGACTATCGTTTCCTTCATACTCTGGAAAATATGGGACCGAGTCCGGAACCGAACCTGACTGTTCTCTACAGCCCAAGACTTCCGAGAGCTTTCAAAGAATATGCAGCCAAGATTTCTGTTGATACAAGCTCCATCCAGTACGAGAATGACGAAGTTATGAAACCGGAATGGGGAGATGACTACTCTATCTGCTGCTGCGTTTCCGCAACAAAGACAGGTAAAGAGATTCAGCTCTTTGGCGCCCGTGCAAACCTTGGAAAAACACTGCTGTACGCATTCAACGGCGGTTTCGATGAGAAACACAGAATCCAGTGTGGACCGGAAATGGCAAGAATTACTTCTGAATATGCGGATTATGACGAAGTGATCGAGAAATTTGACTGGTGGATGGACTGGCTCGCAGATATTTATGTAAACGTACTTAACCTGATCCACTATATGCATGACAAATATTACTATGAGGCAGCAGAGATGGCACTGATCGACAATGACTGTGAGCGTTCTTTTGCAACTGGTATCGCAGGATTTTCACATGTTGTAGATTCCCTCAGTGCAATCAAATATGCCAAAGTTAAGATTATCCGTGACGAAGAAGGAATCACAAAAGATTTCGAGATCGAAGGAGACTTCCCACGCTACGGAAACGATGACCCTCGTGCAGATGAGATCGCAACCTGGCTTCTGCGTACTTTTTTTGATAAGATCCGCCGTCGTCACACTTACCGTGATTCCAAACCGAGTACTTCTATCCTGACCATTACTTCCAACGTAGTATACGGAGAGGCTACAGGAGCTACACCGGACGGACGTAAAGCATATACTTCCTTTGCACCGGGTGCTTCACCGTCTTACGGTGCAGAGCAGAACGGACTTTTTGCTTCACTGAACTCTGTTGCAAAGATTCCGTATCACTGGGCACTGGATGGTATTTCCAATACACAGACCATTAATCCGGATGCACTTGGACATGAAGAAAAAGAGCGTAAAGAGAACCTTGTGAATATCCTTGACGGATACTTCTCACAGGATGCACATCATCTGAATGTCAATGTATTTGGTACAGAAAAACTGATCGATGCAATGGAACATCCGGAAAAAGAAGAATATCAGAACTTTACCATTCGTGTTTCCGGATATGCTGTTAAGTTCATTTCCCTGACAAAGAAACAGCAGCTTGACGTTATCGCACGTACCTGCCATAAGAGACTGTAATAAGGGACTGAGAGCGTTATGGCATTTGGATTTGGACCGCAGGAAATGCTGGACAGAGCACAGGTGCCTGACAAATGGCAGCTTACGCCACTCAAAAATTTTAAATCTCCCCGGATTCGGGCGAGGATGTGGCGGACTGCTCTGGCAGTATTGATCACTGCTGTAGTTTATGAATACCTCCTAAGTAAAAGAAATCCGTGTTTTGCACTGATCGGTGCAGTTTACGCGGTTGGAAGCCAGTTTGAAGAAGGCTTCCACAATGGAATCAACCGGGTGATCGGAACTCTGGTTGGAGGTTTTCTGGTGATTCCTTTTTATGAATTGTATATCCGTCAGCCCTTTGGGATACCTGACTGGATATGGCTTGTTATCGGACTGTGTCTGGTACTCTGGTGCAATTTTGCGCTGGGGGCGGACTCGGCGATTCAGCCTGGAAGCGTGATTTATTTTGTTGTGATCTACACAGTAGGAACAGAGCGGGTCCTCCCCTACACAATTGCCCGCATTCTGGACACCGGCGGCGGTGTATTGATCGCCCTTTTAATGTATGTATTGTGGCCGTCAAAGCACGACAGAGAAAATGGAGTTTCCATAAAAACCTTCTGGGCTGAAACAAAATATGCTTTTCAGTCTTACATAGACAAAAACCGTACGCATCGGAAGCAGGAGCGTGAAAATTTTGGTGCGGACGAAGAACATTTCTCTGAAATTATTTCAAAAATAAAAGACAGACAAAAATAAAAGACAGACTACTGAAAGAGAGCATTTGCCGGATGGCAGGTGCTTTTTTTCTGTATTTTGTGAAACATAAAAAGAAGAAAGCGTGTTGTTTTATGTGGATTTTGTTTTTGAAGAATGTTGTTTTATGCTTGTTTTGAGGAAAATTATCTTGACTTTATATTAACAAAATAGTACAATTTAGTATAAGGCATTATAGCGAAAGTGAGGAGCTGTCAATGGCAAGTGAACATAGCGATAAGATCAGAATCGTACAGGAGACGGTAGCAGGTAAGGAAATTACCTTTGCGCATGTAATGGGCGGCCCGGCTCCGATCATATATCAGAAACTCGGACTGAATCCGGAGGTAGATTATGGTTCATCTGCAATCGGAATCATGAATATGACACCATCAGAATCAGCGGTTATCGCATCTGATATTGCAGTAAAGAGCGGTAACGTTTATCTTGGATTTGCAGACCGTTTTACAGGAACCATGATCATTACGGGAGAGATTTCCGATGTCATGTCCGCAATGACAGAAGTTGTGGAGTATTTCCGTGACACACTGGGGTATGTAGTCTGCGATATCACGAAGAGATAGGAAGTACAGCATGGAAGAACGTATAACGAGAGAGGAACTTCTCGAGAGACTGTTTCATGACGACTATGAAAATCTTAAAGGAAAGAAGCTTCGACTGACACGGGTACGGGTTCCGGGCAAATCCCTTGACTTTGCACATGTATTTACTCCGTCGGATGGTTCTGTTTATGAGAATCTTGCGCTTCATATCGGTGTACATGAAGGTGAAGACCACAGAGGAGAAACGATCGGGATCATGCGCGTGACACCGTGGGAGGCTATTGTGGTTGCGACGGATGTGGCGGTGAAGGCCGCGCATGTAGAGGTCGGCTTTATGGATCGTTTCAGCGGAGCACTGATCATAACAGGCGGGTTCTCTCAGGTAATGACAGCAGTCGAAGAAGTTGTGAGATTTTTCCGCGACGAATTACATTTTGATGTCTGTGAGATTCACAGAAGCTGAAACGGGACAGGATGACAGAATGAAAAAAATCTTTTTAATGGGACGAAGTGAGGCGGGCAAGACTTCCCTGACACAGGCACTGAAGGGTGAAGAACTGCATTATCACAAGACTCAGTACACAAATACAAAAGAAGATACGATCGATTCTCCGGGAGAATACGCGGAGTCCAAGCATTTCAGTGTGGGACTTGCGTGTTTTTCTTTTGAGGCAGATGTCATTGCAATCGTGCAGGCGGCAAACGAGCCTTTTAACCTGTTCAGCGATGGCAGCAGAAACTTCCTTCTGAGACCGCTGATCGGAATCATCACGAAGGTGGATTCTCCTCATGCCAATCTTCCGATGGTACGTCAGTGGATGGAGAACATGGGATGTGAGCGGATTTTTGAAGTCAACAACGTGACACGTGAGGGAATCGACGAACTGATGGAATATCTGAAGGATGATCTTCCGAAACTGACACTGGAGCAGGCGAAATTCAAGCAGAGCCTGGGTCTCAATGAGTGGCAGCCTCTGCCGGAAGGTGTGGAATATCCGGAAGATATCCGATAAGAAATTAATAAATATGAGAAATACTGTAAGAGAAGATCAGAGATGGTCTTCTTTTTTGGTTCCTTTTTTTATTGGAAGTTCAGCATGTAAAAGATGCTTAACAGGAATCACAAAAGATTTTTATGTTCAGAAAAGCCCGGGTTGACGCATATTTTAAATGTGGAGTATACTTAATATAATTGCTGTATCAAAAAGAAACAGAAAATATTCTGAACAGAAAGCAGGAGTAGAAAATGCTTAATATCTATTTTGGTGATATGCCACAGGCAATTTACAATACTGCAGTTTATTTTAAAAACACTTATGAAGATGACTGGATTACAGATGAATTATCACGAGAGATGATAAAGGATATTGACCATTCAACGGTTATTGCACCAAGGGTCATTGATAGTCCGGTTTTGGGCGCAATTACGCCGCGAGAATTGTCTGGTGGAGTAAAGACGTTGATTTTAATTGCGCATGTAACGGATAAGATTTTTAATGCATCTACCTGCGGAGATAACTGCGCAAAGTGGATTCTGAAAATGGGAGAGGAGAAAGATATTACGATTAATTTACGACATCTTATGGATTTCGGAAGCGGTCATTTTGCTATCCATATCCTGAATACAGATCAGACCGTACACAGCATGGAAGAATTGATTCCGATTGCAGGAATGATTGTACAGTAGAGGGAGGTCATCTATGAAGGGGAGTTACAGAATTATTGTTCAAAATGCAAAAGTGCGTTATGATTTTGAAATCCGAAGAAATATTACGATTGTAAAAGGAAACAGTGCAACTGGGAAGACAACCCTTGTAGAGCTGATACGAGAATATTATGAGAATGGAGAAGAAAGTGGGATTTCTCTTTCCTGTGAAAAAGAATGCATAGTTCTGGTGGGACGAGACTGGGAAAATGCGCTGGCAGCAAAAAAAGAGTGTATTGTTTTTGTTGATGAAGGAAACAGATTTGTTCATACAAAAGAATTTGCAGGGATAATTCAAAAGACAGATAATTATTATGTCATTGTAACCAGGGAAGGACTGGTAAATTTGCCATATAGTGTTGAGGAAATTTACGGAATCCGTGAATCTGGAAAGTATGCATCAATCAAACAGGTATATAATGAATTTTATCGTTTATATGGGGATAATACATTTGCATCGAAAATAGTTCCGTTAAAAGTTGTTGTAGAGGACTCTAATTCCGGATATGAATTTTTCAAAGGAATATCTACAGGCAAAAAATATTCTGTTATATCAGCAAATGGAAAGTCTAATATTTTTTCGCAGATTGTTTTGAATAAAAGAGAAGATGCACTACTGATTGTGGCAGATGGAGCGGCTTTTGGTTCAGAAATGGATCGAGTAATGAAGCTGATTTATGGGAAGAAAAATATTTTTCTATATTTGCCAGAATCTTTTGAATGGTTGATTTTGAAGTCTGGAATCATAGAGAATCAGGAAATAAAAGAAATATTGAATGCACCTCAGAATTACATAGAATGCAGAGATTATTTTAGCTGGGAACGTTTCTTTACTGCACTTCTGATAGAGAAAACAGAACATAGTTACTTGCAGTATACGAAAAGAAAACTGAATTCAGTATATTTACAAAAACAGGAAAGTAAGCGAATATGCAGTCAAATGAAACATATTGAACTGTAAACACAAACTGTTTACCAAGTGATTTTTAAGGAGAAGAACAGATGAAGAATACGGGATTTGCAACGATCGGAACGAGTAAAATAACACAGAAATTTTTAAATGCAGCAAAAGAATGTGAAGGATTTAAGCTTGTAGCGGTATATTCCCGTGAAATTAAAAAAGCAGAACAATTTGCCGGGGAGCAGGGAGCAGAGCGGTTTTATGACAGTCTGGACATGCTTGTGGCAGATAAGGATGTGGAGGCGGTTTATGTTGCCAGCCCCAATTATATGCATTATAAACATGTGATGAAACTTCTGAAAGCAGGTAAGCATGTATTTTGCGAGAAAGCAATTGCATCCAATTATGCGGAAGCAGAAGAAATGTTCCGTACAGCGCAGGAAAGACATCTGGTGCTTCTGGAAGCTGTTCGTCCGGTCTTTGATCCGGGAATGCAGGCAATCAAAAATAATCTGTATAAGCTGGGAGCAATTCGAAAAGCGAATATTTCTTACTGCCAGTATTCCAGCCGCTATGACAGCTTCAAAGAAGGACAGGAGCACAATATATTCAGCAGAGAATGTTCCGCCGGAGCATTGATGGATATTGGTGTTTATTGTGTGCACACACTGCTGTACCTTCTGGGAATGCCGGAGAAAATCAGCGGTTTTGCCGTTATGCTTCGAAGCGGTGTGGACGGGGCAGGAGATATTCTCGCGAAGTATCAGGACAAGATTGCAGAAGTATCATATTCAAAGATTACGGATTCAGGCCTGCCAAATGAAATTCAGGGTGAGAATGGAATGCTCCTTTTTCAGGGGACGAATGACTGTCCGGAAGATGTCAGGATTGTTTACCGGGACGGAACCGGGGAAGTCCTTTATCACAGAGAACCATTGAATGATATGAAATATGAGCTGGAATATTTCATAAAAATGATCCGAGGAGAAGAAATTGCTGAAAGACATACAGAACGTTCACTGAATGCCATGAAACTTATGGATGAAATGAGACGGCAGTGCGGTATCACGTTTCCGGCGGATGAGAGATAATGGAATACATGCGAAATCAGAAAAGATCTTGTGGTGAATAAACCACAAGATTTTTTTGAATTATAAATGAAAGAAATGAAAACATTTCAGAAACAAAACATAAAATATGGTAATAAATATCAAAAATGAATAATAAAAAGATGCAAAACATAGAAAAAACATACGTATAGCATAAAAGTGTTGACCGTATTTATGAAAAATGATATGTTTTATATGAAAAATGAAACAAAAAATGAAAGAAATAGTGAAATCATAAAGGAGGAGATAAGATGGTGAAAGTCGGAATTATAGGCTGTGGAAAGATTGCACAGGTTCGTCATATTCCGGAATATCTGGATAATCCGAATGCAAAACTGACTGGCCTTTATGATCTGAATCTGCAGCGTGCAAAAGACCTTGCTGAAAAATATAACTGCAGGTCTTATGAAAGTGTTGAGGAAATGCTGGCAGATCCAGAAATTGATGCAGTCAGTGTATGTGTGGCAAATCATGTACATGCCGAGATTACAATTGCTGCATTAAAAGCAGGAAAACATGTACTTTGTGAAAAACCGATGGCAACAAAATTAAAAGACTGTCAGATGATGGTAGATACAGCAGAGCAGATGGGCAAGAAACTCATGATTGGTCAGAATCAGAGATTTGCCAAAGCTCATGCAGAAGCAAGAAAACTCATTGAGCGTGGAGATATCGGTAAGGTTCTTACTTTCAAAACAACGTTCGGACATGGCGGTCCGGAAACCTGGAGTGTAGATGCCGGCCCACAGAACTGGTTCTTTGACAAAAAGAGAGCTGCCATGGGAGCTATGGCAGACCTTGGGGTACATAAGACAGACCTTATCCAGTACCTGCTTGATGATACGGTAGAAGAAACAACTGCGAAAGTGACGACACTGGATAAGAAAGACAGTAACGGAAATCTGATCGGTGTAGACGACAATGCAATCTGCATTTACAAAATGAAGAGCGGAATCATCGGAACGATGACAGCCAGTTGGACCTATTATGGTGAGGAGGATAATTCCACGATCATTTATGGAACAGAAGGGATGCTCAAGATTTATCACGATCCGAAATATTGCATCGAACTGATCCGTAAAGACGGTGGAAAAGTATTCTATGATATCGACCAGATTCAGACAAATGATAATCAGACAAAATCAGGAATCATTGATGCGTTTGTAGAATCTGTAGAAAATGATACCGAACCTGCTGTTTCAGGAAAGAGCGTACTCAGCGCCATGAAGGCTATTTTCGGAAGTCTGAAATCAAGCGAGCTTGGAAGAACTGTTCGCGTGGATGAGGAGGAATTAGAGTGAAGATAGGATTAGTCAGTGCAATACTGGAAGATTACGATTTCAAAAAAATGATCGATACGGTTTCTGAGATTGGTTATGAATGTGTGGAAGTTGCATGTTGGCCAAAAGCCAAGGCAGAGCGCAGATACGCAGGCGTCAGCCACATTGATGCAGCAAATCTGGGAGACAAAGAAGCGGAAGAAATCCTTTCTTATTGCAAAGAAAAGAATGTGGAGATTTCTGCGCTGGCATTTTATCCGAACACGATGGATGGAAATCTGGAAAAAAGAGCTGCCAATATCGAACACTTATATAAAGTAATCGATGCAAGCAAAAAACTCGGAATTAACCTTGTTACAACTTTTATCGGAAGAGATCAGACAAAAACAGTAGAAGAAAATCTGGAGCTGGTAAAAGAAATCTGGATTCCGATCGTACGTTATGCAGAAGAAAAGAAAGTACGCATTGCGATTGAAAACTGTCCGATGCTTTTTGACGGAGACCAGTGGCCGGGCGGACAGAACCTGATGACCACACCGGTGATCTGGAGAAAAGTTTTTGAGATTCTGGACAGTGATTATATCGGAATCAATTATGACCCGTCTCATTTTGTATGGCAGATGATTGACTACATCCAGCCGCTTTATGAGTTTAAGGACAAAATTTTCCATGTACATTATAAAGATATTAAACTCTTCAAAGACAAACTGAAAGAGTGCGGAACAATGGCATATCCGCTTCAGTACATGAAACCGAAACTTCCGGGACTGGGAGATGTAGACTGGGGCAAATACGTGTCCGCATTAACGGACATTGGATTTGAAGGATATACATGCATCGAAATCGAAGACAAATCTTTTGAAGGCTCCGAAGAAAGAGTTCTGGACAGCCTGAAACTTTCTCTCAGATACATGAGACAGTTTGTGATCTGAAAAAATAATTGAAACATTAAATAATGAAATAATGCGGAGAAGCCGCTTATTAAAAACAAAAACATTCCAAAAGGAGGAAATGAATTATGAAGAAAACAGTAGTTTGCATGCTGATCGCTGCTATGACAATGGGTAGTATGGTTACTCCTGTATTTGCAGACGGAGATGGAGATGCTACACACATTTATGTACTGACAGCTCCGGAAGACCATGGCTGGACCGGTTCCGTTGCAACATTCGCAAAAGAAAAAATCGAAGAAGTAAACGGTGACGGCACATACAGTGCAGAACTGATCACATCTGCAGATGCTGCAGAGCAGATTGTTAACATCGAAGATATCATCGCAGCTGGTGAAGACAACATCGCTGTTGTAATTCAGCCAATCGATGACACTGTTCAGTCTGCAATCCAGCAGCTGGTTGACGCTGAGATCCCATACGTAGCATTTGACCGTATCATTGACGGTGTGGCTGACAGCGCAGTATCCAATGTAAAAGGTGATAATGAAGGTATCGGAGCAGCATGTGCAGCTTATTATACAGAGCAGGGTATGAAACCTGGTGATGCAGTCTATGTATACGAAGGAGATACTTCTTCTGTAACAACTCTCCGTGATGAAGGATTCACAAAGTACCTTACCGGAGAACTGGAATACGACGGAAAAACAATTGCAGACGATGCAAAATGGTCTGAAGACGATCTGAAATCTATCACATATTCAGGTGCTATGAACTGGAGCCGTTCTGATACAAAGACAGCCTATGAATCTCTGCTCGGAGATGCATCCAACGCAGATATCAAATGGTTCTATGCAGAAGACGATGAACTTGCAATGGGTATCCTTGAAGCTCTTCAGGGCGGCGGAATCGACGATGCAACAAAAGAAAAATTCCTCGGAAATGCACCTTATCTGACAGGCTGTGGCGGACTGGATGAGCTTTATGCAGTACTTCGCGGTGAATCCTTCACAGATATCGCAGATCAGTTTGGTGGTATTGTATCTGTAACTTACAGTCCTGCAATGATCCAGACAGCAATCCAGGATATGGTTGATTATCTTGACGGAAAAGATGTAGAGCAGGATCACGTGATCGCATGCGAAATCGTAAACAAAGATAACGTAAAAGATTATCCTTCTTTCTAAAATAAGTATTTTTCATGATACGACTCTTTTTAATAAGGTAGAAATGGCGAAGGGAACTGCAAAGTTCCCTTTTGTCAGATAATTAAGTGAATGTGTATCAGGCAGCGTATCAAGAAACCCGACAGCTCGGGTGAGGAGGCGAGAATTATGAGTTTGTTGCAGATGAGGAATATCTGTAAGTCCTTCAGCGGGATTCCTGTACTGAAAAACGTACAGCTTACAGTAGAAAAAGGTGAAGTGCATGCACTTCTCGGTGAGAATGGCGCGGGAAAATCAACACTTATGAATGTTTTGACGGGTGTATTTCCGCGTGATAAAGGCGAAATTGAATTTGATGGAACTGAATTAAAAAATATTACGATCAGGCAGTCCGAAAATATGGGCATTGCTTTTGTACATCAGGAATTAAATTTATTTAATGATCTGAAAGTTTATGAAAACATATTCCTTCAGAAAGAATATACAACGAAACTGGGCCGTCTGGATAAGAAAAAAATGATCCGGGAGGCGGAAAGACTGTTTCGGGAGCTGGGTGTGGATATTGACCCGACACAGCAGGTTTCAAAATTAAAAACAAGCCAGAAACAGTTGCTTGAAATATCAAAAGCGCTGTTTTTTAAAGCAAAACTTCTGATCCTGGATGAGCCGACGACATCATTAAACAATGATGAGGTGGCACATTTGTTTGAAATCGTTAACAATTTAAAGAAAAAAGGAACTTCCTTTATCTTTATTTCACATAAAATGCCGGAGATCTTCCGTCTGTCAGACCGATATACCGTATTCCGAAACGGAGAATTTATAGGTTCTGGAAATATAAAAGATACTACACCGGAAGACGTTACACGTATGATGGTTGGGGAGAAATACTCGGATCAGGATGTATACGAAAAACGTCCGCTCGGCGATACGATTCTGGAACTGAAGGATTTCAGCGGAGAAGGTTTTCGCAATATCAATCTGACGGTAAAAAAAGGCAGCATCGTCGGACTGACCGGACTTCAGGGAGCCGGAAGCAGCGAACTGATGCAGTGTATGTTTGGTGTGACAAGAGCCTACAGCGGAGAAATGCGTGCAATGGGTAAAGTCATGCGGGATCATTCCATCCATACAGCAATGAAAGATCAGATTGCCATGCTGGCATCCAACAGAAAAGAAAATTCTGTAATTCCGGATATGAGTATTCTGGAGAACATGTATCTGTCAGAACATACGCTTTCTGCATGGAAACCGGCTATCTCCAAAAAGAAAGAGATTGAAAGTTACAAAAAATATAAAGAAATGCTGAATATCAAGGCAAATTCCTGCGAAGACCTGATCACTTCCTTAAGTGGTGGAAATCAGCAGAAAGTTTTTCTTGCACGCTGGCTGAATACAGACGCGGAAATCCTTCTTCTGGACAATCCGACACAGGGAATCGATGTAGGTGCAAAAGCGGAAATCTACAAGCTGATCCTGAAACTTGCAAAGCAGGGCAAAACGATTCTGATCAATACTCTGGAAATACCGGAGATCCAGAAAGTAGCCGATTACTGTGCGGTATTTTATAACGGAGAGATCATCAAGATTCTGGAACATCAGGAAATCGATGAGATGACAGTTATGATGTATTCAACAAATGCAGCACAGGCAGAGGAGGGAAAATAAAATGAGTAAAAAGAATACAACGATTCCTGGACGTGTGGCAGGATTTTTGGGAGAAAACAGTTATATCATTGTTTTTGTGGCAATTTTTATTGTATATGCACTGACAACAAACGGACTGACCTGGAGTGGTATGATGAATGTGTTTCGTCATTCCGCAGTAATCGGGATCATTGGTCTTGGTATGGGACTTATCTGTATCACCGGTGAGATCGACCTTTCTGTAGGATCGATGCTGGCTCTGGATGGCGGATTTTCCGTTATCATTTTTAACATGACAAACAGCATTGTGCTTACATTCTTATTTGCAGTTCTGTTTGGTGCATTCTGCGGACTGATCAATGGTGTGATGGTCGGATGGATCCAGATGCCGGCATTTATCGTAACGCTGGCAACCATGCTGATCTATCGTTCTTTTGCACAGTATTTTTGTCAGCATGTGGACAAAGCCCTGATCGGCGGCGGAAGTTCTGTGTATAAGATGGCAAACAGCCAGTCTTCTTATCAGACACTTTATAATTTTGGTAATGGAAAAGTATCTACGATCCCGATCGTTGGTCTGATCCTTATTATCATGACACTTGTTTTTGTATATATCACAACAAGCACGAAATACGGAAAAAAAGTTTATGCAGTAGGAAGCAATATGAAAGGTGCACAGATGGCAGGAATCAATACAGCGGCTGTAAAAATTTCTGTATTTGTGATTGCAGGCGCGCTCGTTGGTATCGGTGCTTTCTTATGGATCGCCATGAATGCTTCTGCTGACCCGGCAACCACAGGAAACAGCTATGAAATGTATGCGATCGCAGCAGCAGTACTTGGCGGAATCAGCATGTCAGGTGGTAAAGGAAAATGCCTCGGAATCCTGTTTGGTGCAATGTCCTATACGATCATTGACAAGATCATTGTGTCCCTTAAAATGGACTCTCTTATCAACAATGCAATCAAGGGAATCATCCTTCTGATCGTCATCATGGTACAGATTGTGGGACCTCAGATCAAACAGAAATTTAAGAAAGCAGAATAAAATCTCTGTTAAACAGGCGAAAAATACTTTATAATAGAAATAAGAAAACCTGAAAAAGAGAGAAACTATGAAGAAGATAACTGTTTCATTAATTGCGGAAAAAGCGCAGGTATCACCGGCAACGGTATCGAGAGTCCTGAATCACAGAGAACTGGTAAAAGAACCAACGATACGACGGGTTGAAGAAGCAATGCGGTCTCTGGGCTGTCAGATAGAAAATACGGTTACAGTTTCGAAGGAGACACAACCGTTGATCGTTCTGAACATTCCGGGAATCGAGAATGCATTTTATCAGGAAATCATCCGGGGAGCGAGAGTATCTGCAAAGGCACATGGATGCCATCTGCTGATCCATGAATCACATCTGAATAAAGGAAATCTGCTGGATTTCTGCAATCTTCTGCGGAGAGTGGATGCAGCGGGCGTGATTCTTCTGAACCGTGTTTCAGAAGAGGGTCTGAATCAGATACGGGTGATTGCCCCACTGGTACAGTGCTGTGAATATAATGAACATGCGGATTACCCGTATGTCAGTATTGATGACACCAGAGCTGCAGAACTTGCAACGGAGTATCTTCTGTCAAACGGAGGAAGTAAGATCGCGCTGATCAACGGACCGGGAAACTTCAAATATGCAAGAAGACGTCAGGAAGGTTTTTTGAATGCACTTCAGAAGGCTGAGGTCATGATCCCGAAACAGTGGATCGTACAGTTGCCGGAAGTAAATTATGAAATGGCCTATGCGGCGGTATGCAGGCTTCTGAATTCTGACAGCAGGCCGAATGCATTTTTTGCAATATCAGATGTTTTTGCGGCGGCAGTGATCCGTGCGGCGAAGCGCTTCCATCTTCATGTACCGCGGGATATTCTGGTGGTCGGATTTGACAACATTGAGTTGTCTTCTATGACCTCACCTTCGATCACAACTGTAAACCAGCCGAAATTCCAGATGGGCTATACAGCCTGCGAAATGCTTCTGGAGCTGATCGAGGATCCGCAGGAAGAGATGAAGTCGCTTCTGCTTGATACAGAACTGGTGATCAGGGAATCAACATAATTCGGGATTTTGCCATATTCATGGCAAAACATCTCGTGGGATATTACCTTTGAACAGTAATAATTCGAAACTTTTTTTGGTAAATTTTCGTGGTAAATACTGGACTTGCACCGTCCTCTATGGTAAAATTTTTTTATCAAAATATTCAGGAGGATATGTGATGAAAAAGGCAAAGAAACTATTATGTGCACTCTTAATTGTCCTTACAGCGGTGACGATGTTATCCGGACCATTTCAGGTTCCGGTACAGGCTGCCAGAACCGTGACAGCAAACAAAAATCCAAATAAAGCTGTAAACATTAAGAAAAAAGGAACCTACAGAGTAGTAAGTAAGACAAAGATGAGTAAAGACGATTACATTCGCTTTACTGCACCAAAGACAGGGAAATATACTCTGACATTCAGTGATTTCCGTAAGCTGAAAGGTTACACTCCGTCTGAAAGACATCTTGGATCTGTTTACATTTACAAGAATACCAAATATGGAAGAAGCATGCAGAGAGTCAAAACAAACGGTGGAAAAACTCATATTTTGAGCATTTGCTCAAAGGCATGGTACAATACCTACACAAAAGGCAGAAAGATCAAAACGGCTTCTGATCTTCATACCCGTTACGCAAAAATCTCTCTGAAAAAAGGCGAGACAATTTATATTAAGACATTCTGGACAGGCGGTAAACACTCCTATTCATTAAAAATTAAATAACTGATTATATTATAAGAAAAACACCGGAGCAGGTCAGGAAACCTGTTCCGGTGTTTTCTTGAATATGTGTGCATACTTAAGATATCATATCTGATTCTCAGATGCAGTAGCACATATTATAGAAATATTGCACATTTTCTGTTTTATAAGAATTACATTCCGTCTTTCAGTACATTGTAATCTCGTAAGATTTTCTCGATCACAGTTCCCCTGATGAAGTGGAGCAGAGATTTTTTGATGAGATTCGCTCCCGGAATTTCGATTTCCAGAGGAGATTTGCCGTCCATCAGCTTCACACTGCTGCTCAGAAGTTCGCGGATATCGTAAACGCTTCCCCATACTTCCGGTACACCACGGTCCACACCGAGAAGTCCATAAACGGCTTCCATAGCGGTTCTGACAGAGTATTCTGTGGTGAAGACGGTGTCACGTGGAGTATCTGCGAACTGACCGAGGAATGCGAAGTTTACGCAGCCATCCGGGATAACGTCCGGGCGGTCACCTTTTGCTCTTGGCATGAAGAATGCAGTGATATAAGGCATCATGGTAGGAACGCATACAGCACTGTTTTCTGCAAGCTCCTCAATCTGCTCTTCCGGCACACCGAGGTGGTAAAGCCATTCTTCGGTGATCTCTTTACCGGTACAGTCTTTCATCGGTTTCTTAATATAATCACCAGGTACATCTGTAAACAGTCCGTAAACCCATACGCAGACTTTGTCTTTGTCCTGATCTTTGAACTGTCCCTGGCGGTTGATCGTCCAGCTTAAAAGCCATCTGGAATCCTGACAGCTTACGATACCGCCGGTAACAACTTTGCCGGTGCGTGGATCGCGTTTGCAGATATCCGTGATATAAGGAATGATTTTGTCATCCAGTGTGGTGATAGTTGCAGACTCCCAGTTGGTCTTGGTGATATCGGAGCAGAATTTTTCCGGATGTCCGAAGGACGGATCCTGTGCTGCGATATTTTTCCAGAGGGACCAGCAGCCGCTTGTACGGACTTCTGCATCACCGTTTGGCGCATGGTTCTGATCACCGTAGATCGTACCTTCTGTACAGCTTCCGTTTGTTACAAATACGAGGTCGTTTTCAGTAAGGACGATGCCCTTTTCGATTCCGTTTACTTTGCATTCGATTGCAGTTGCAATCTTTTTGTCTTCTTTGAATTCGAAGATAACGTTGGTAACTTCGGTATTGAACTGGAAGTCCACACCTGCAGCTTCCAGATATTTCTGCATCGGAAGGATCAGGGATTCATACTGATTGTATTTGGTGAATTTCAGGGCACTGAAATCCGGAAGTCCTGCGATGTGATGGATGAAGCGCTGGAAGTACAGTTTCATTTCCAGAGCACTGTGCCAGTTTTCGAATGCAAACATGGTTCTCCAGTACAGCCAGAAAGTGGAATTGAATACTTCATCGTCGAAAACATCTTCGATGGTCTTATCGTAGAGGTCTTCATCTTTGGTCATGAAGAGTTTCATTATCTCCATACAGCCTTTCTGGCTCAAATTGAATTTACCGTCTGTGTGGGCATCTTTGCCACGATTTACGGTTGCACGGCAGAGAGAATAATTCGGGTCATGCTTGTTCAGCCAGTAATATTCATCCAGCACGGAAACGTCCGGTGTTTCGATCGAAGGAATGCTGCGGAACAGATCCCAGAGGCATTCGAAATGGTTTTCCATCTCACGGCCGCCTCTCATGACGTAACCGCGTGTCGGATCAAAGATTCCGTCGCAGGCGCCGCCGGCAATATCCATAGCTTCCAGAATGTGGATGTGGGAACCGGGCATCTGAGCATCACGGACAAGGAAACAGGCAGCAGCGAGAGAAGCAAGTCCGCTTCCTACGATGTATGCATGTTTGTCGTCAACACCTTCCGGTTTTTCCGGGCGGGCGAATGCTTCGTAGTTTCCGTTTGTATAATAGATACCTTTGCTGTTTTTTTCATATTTTCCGCGCTCTGTGTTGCGGTAGTCCGATTTTGCAGCAGTTTTAGATGTTTTTGCGCTTTGTGCTGTTTTGGTTGAATGGGAATTTTTTGCGAGAACGGCAGCAGCACCTGCTCCGGCTGCAAGGGCAACACCAAGTTTTAAACTTTTTTTAGACATATAAAAAACCACCTTTCATTAATTTATGATGATCTGTTACGCTGTTTCTGTCTCCTATAGTATTGCCATTTGCCGTTCAATTCAATTGACAAAAAATGCTGAATGAGCAAAATCTTATCATTTGGATACATTTGTAAAGTTTTTGATAGAATTTGTAATATTTCCCTGAATGGTGGTGCACATATTGTCGCAGACAGAGGTGTAATCATCTTTCATGCCCTGACGGATCCAGTCGAGCATGATTCCGACAAAACTGTATTTATAAAAATCAGCGATAAAATTTTTCTGTGCATCGGAAAGAGCAGTTTCTTTTGACTGCTCCAGTACGACGCCCATAATGAGATCATGTGTGAGATGGAAAAGATAGTTTTCAATCTGTTCCCGGCTGACTGCGTGGTACGCATTTATAATGAAAGGTTTGTTTTCGTAGACTGCTTCAAAAATCTGCAAAAGTCCCTCCTGCCATGTTTCGTATGTTTTTTTGCCCTGCAGGGCTTTGGTGGATTCTTCCAGACATGCCCACTCTACGAGATCATAGATGTCCCTGAAATGATAATAAAAGGCCATACGGCTGATTCCGCAGTCAGCGGTCAGGTCATTGATCGTGATTTTATTTAAAGGTTTCTGGAGCATAAGTTTTTTCAGGGACTCCATCAGAGCTTTTTTGGTAATATTGGACATGGCATATCCTCCGTTGTAAAATATTTTCTTCTATAATAATAGATATATTATAACTGTTTTTCGGGATAAAAAATACAGCTGTTTTACGGTGTAAAAAAATTGTAAAAAAATCGGAAATAACTGTTGACATGCAAAGGGCATTATAGTAAAATAACCCAATGTGACATAGTGCGATAACACTTGAGCCAAAGCCCCGGCGAAGGTGTTTTTATCAGCGGTTTCGGACATTTCCGCAGTATATAGATTTGCACTGTTCACCAGGAAATTTTATACATGATATTGCGGGAGACCGTGATTAAACAAACTATCGTTGATAAATAACAGGAGGTAAAACCATGCAGACTTATATGGCTAATCCAGATAAAATCGAAAGAAAATGGTATGTAGTTGACGCTGAAGGCTGTACACTGGGCCGTCTGGCATCTGGTGTTGCTAGCGTTTTAAGAGGAAAGAATAAACCTCAGTTTACACCACACGTTGATACAGGTGATTATGTAATCATCGTTAACGCTGACAAAGTAAAAGTTACTGGTAAGAAAATGGACCAGAAGATTTACTATCATCACTCCGATTATGTTGGTGGAATGAAAGAAACCACATTAAAAGAAATGATGGCTAAGAAACCGGAAAAGGTTGTTGAGCTGGCAGTTAAAGGTATGCTTCCAAAAGGACCTCTGGGAAGAACCATGTACAAGAAACTTTTCGTTTATGCCGGACCGGAGCACAAACATGAAGCTCAGAAACCGGAAACCTTAACATTTTAATAGGAGGTAGGAGACATTGGCTAGCGCAAAATTCTACGGAACAGGAAGAAGAAAAAAATCAATCGCAAGAGTTTACCTTACACCTGGTACAGGCAAAATCACAATCAATAAAAGAGATATCGATGAATATTTTGGATTAGAGACTCTGAAAGTTATCGTTCGTCAGCCATTCGCTGCAACAGAAACAGAAGGCAAATTTGACGTTCTTGTTAACGTAACAGGCGGCGGATATACAGGACAGGCTGGTGCCATCAGACATGGTGTTGCAAGAGCCCTTCTTGAAGCAGACGCTGAATACAGACCAGTTCTTAAAGCTGCTGGATTCCTTACTCGTGATCCACGTATGAAAGAACGTAAGAAATACGGTCTCAAAGCAGCTCGTAGAGCACCTCAGTTCTCTAAACGATAATCAGGAACGAAGAAGAGCAGAGCTTTTCAGGTTTGTTATCGAATACAGAAATCATCAGGCCCCGGAATCTTTGGTTCCGGGGTCTTTCTAAAAAACATTTCAATTATTTCCAATATTTCTATTCCCCAAGAAGCTTATTACCGATTAGTAACGATTAAATTTAAGAAATCCTGAAGCCGATTCATCAAAGCTGC
Organism: uncultured Blautia sp.; assembly: GCA_934371915.1. Taxonomy (GTDB): domain Bacteria; phylum Bacillota; class Clostridia; order Lachnospirales; family Lachnospiraceae; genus Blautia_A. The sequence goes on from CAKROE010000030.1 coordinate 24,413, forward strand.
AACGATTGAATAATCCGGACAGGAACATTTGCAGAACAGTTCCACGAAGTAATGTAGGTGTAATGACCTGGAAAATAGTAGATACAGGACAGACCAACAGAAATTCGGGCGAGAAATGACCTGCAAATAAGTAAGTTTGTTAAAAGTCCACGAAAATCACGGCTGTAAATGACTATAGCATGGGAAAGTACATGCAAAGTCAACAAAATCCTTGTAAACTGGATGGTTTGAAGATGAGTAAGTATCGAGCAGGTCAAAAAATGAATGTAAATCAGATGGTCTATGGAAGAGTAAGTGCTGTGGAAGTCCATAAAAGTGCCGGAAATGGTTTGCTACGGGAAGAGTAAGTTATCTGAAAGTCCCCGAAAATGTTTGTAATGGAAAATCAGATGATTTACGTAGGAGTAAGTCTAAAACAAGTCAATACGGTTTCTGTAAAAATGACTACAATTCAGGTGTATTTCCAATAAATTAATGAAATAATCAAGCGTTCATATATTTATATGTTTATTCTAATTTGAATCTCTAATGTTTCTACAAAATCAAAATAAAAATAAAGGAGAGACGCCACATGTATGGATTAAAACAGAAATTATTAGAGGAAGAAAAGTATTTGAAAGATATTCTGAGCAGAATTGGGAATCCGAAGGCAGATGCGATGGAAGGAACTTTACGAATTTCAATGGATAAGAATAAAGTACGTTATTTTCATCATTTTCCAAATGAAAATAGTAAGAAAAAGGATATCTATATTTCAAAGGCAGACAAAGAACTTCCGACCAGACTGGCGCAAAATACATATGACAATAAAATGCGCAATCTGGTGAAGAAACGTCTGGAGCAGCTTCGAAGACTTTTGAAGGATTATGATGATAATGAAATTGAACAGTTATATACGAAAGAACATCCTGAGAGACAGAAGCTGATTCAGCCAGTGCGACCAACATGGGAACAGCGTTTAAACGAATGGGAAAAAGAAGCGTACAAGAGTAAAGCATTTGCTGAAAATATTCCGGTCATAACAACTGCAAAAGGGGAGCGTGTACGCTCAAAATCAGAGAAGATTCTGGCAGATTATTTTTATCATGCAGGCATTTCGTATAAATACGAGCATCCGATTTTCCTGAAAGGATTTGGTGTAGTTTATCCGGATTTTACATTTTTATCTCGGAAAACAGGAGAAGAAATTTACTGGGAACATGATGGAAGAATGGATGACCCTGAGTATGCAAGAAAAGCTATCAGGAAGATTGAAACTTATGAGAAAAATGGGATTTTTCCAGGACAAAAGTTGATTCTGACATTTGAGACCCTGCAGGATGGATTGGATATGAAAGTTGTGGAGAGTCTTGTAAAGGAATATCTGTTATAGTGCAGGCAACGTTCCGGCGGATGGTTTTGAAAATTATTTGAAGTATCATAAAATGTTGTTGTGGCTTTGGATTACATATGTAATAATGCAGGTATGAGTAATATTGTATTTGACTTCGACAAGAATATGAATATGCAGAAAACTGAAATCCAAATCCAGAATTAAAGTAAAGGAGACAACATGAGAAAAGAAGCTACGATTGAGCAATGGAAAGAATTGTATGAAGCTGCAACCAGAATAAAAGAAATGAAGCCATGGAATAAATTCTGGGATCTGGATATTATCGGAATACGGGAGGGGAACGAAGAAGATACAACGTTTTACAGTATACTGGGACATGGTGGGGACTGTTATGGGATTGTTGTATATGAAGGATATGAAGGTCTAAATGATTTCATGATGCTTACAATGCAGGAACAGTTAAATCTGCCGACAGATTATGTTATGTTTTCTCAAAATAACCTGACATGTTATTGGGGGAACAGAGAGGAATTAACGGATAAACAGAGAAAAAATATCAAAGAAATGGGATATAAATACAGAGGAAAGAACCAATGGTTATATTTTCTTTCTTTTGAGGCAGGATATTATCCCTATAATCTGAATCAGGATGAAGTTATTCGAATGACTAATTATTTTCTTAATCTGGAATTAGCATTGCAACAATATGAAAGTGTACAGGTTTATGTGGATTTCGAAAATGGTGAAATGTATTATTTTGAGTTTGGAGAAGATAAAAAGTCATGGAATTTTGGTGCTAAACCACTACCATTTTCATCATTCCAATTTGGAAATCTGATTATTACAGATGAGGAATTGATGGCAGATTTGAAAAAAGTATCAAAATGTAATGCTGTTTTAGAAGCAGATATAGCCATTCTTGGAGTTTCGGTGAATGATAAAAAATATAAGCGGCCTGCTAATCCGGCGACTTGCATGATTGCGGATGCTAAATCTGGAATGATGCTGAAATGTGAATTGCAGCAACCGGAGGATGATACAATTGCTTCTCTGGCAGAAGAATTGATAGGCTTTATTTTTCAGTATGGTGCACCAAAAGAAGTGAGAGTGTCGAATGTTTTAGTTGAAGCTGGAGTGGAGCAAATCTGTCAGATATGTGGAATTAAATTAAGACGGGTAAAAAATTTACCGATTATAGAAGAATTTCGTGAAGGAATGAGGAGATTCATGTAAAAGGGAAAGTCAATTGTACGGACTGGCAGAATATGAATGACCTGGGGAAAGGATATGACGGAGCAGGTAAATACAAATTCAGGATAGGCTTGTCTAATGAAAAAGTAAGCGTTGTTCAGCTTTGAAGCTACGGTTTAGGAATGACCCGTGAGAGGGAAATCCTAGCTGCGACCAACAGAAATTTGGGTGAGAAATGACCTGCAAATAAGTAAGTTTGTTAAAAGTCCACGAAAATCACGGTTGTAAATGACTATAGTATGGGAAAGTACATGCAAAGTCAACAAAATCCTTGTATAATGGACCCTATAGTGTGGACACGCAAATCAGGCAATTAGGTCAATTCTTTAGTCTGTTTTCCAAGTTGTAG
>CAKROE010000031.1 GCA_934371915.1 uncultured Blautia sp.
TCTCTGTCCTGTACCCTGCCGATGCTTTCCAGTACCAGCGTATCTCCTTCCTGTCCGACACGTACTTTCTCTCTATGTTTCCCTGAAACTTCAACTTTTATCTCATTTCCATCGTATTCTTTAAGATAAAGTTCTCCTGTTCTGATAGAAAGATCAAGTTTTGATACTCCATCAATCAGATAGATTTCCCCGTTTGTTCCGGCTGCCTCTTTACTGTCCGATTCATCAATCTCATCCCAGTCCTGATTCCAGTCATCTTCATCCCCAAAACTTACATATTTTACAGTCTGCCGGACAGCACTGCCGAATCCGTCTTTGGATAAATTCAGTCCCGCGATCGTTGCGCCCATCGAAGCACCGCCTATCGTCAGGCCGATTCCCACTACACCTGCTGCCGCTGCTATGACCAGTAACACTTTTGAAAATTTTCTCATGCCCGGTCACCTCCCTTTTTGCCCCTGTTTAATATATTACCGCAAAAATCTGTGAACCTGCGAAGAACTGCCGGAAGTGCACGGCTCGCCGCCCATACAAAAAATACAAGTCCAGCCAGTCCAAGAGAAAGCAGAATCAGGCCGATACCGATTCCAAGAGCACCCAATGCCGGTGTTGCTGTCACACATGCTCCAATACCGGCGCCGATCGCAATCACTGCGATTGCAAAAAGTGCGAGGACAACTGCCCCTGTGCCCAATACAAGGATAAACGGAAGTAAGATCAGTGCCACAATAAATCCAATGATTCCGCCAACTGTGCCCTTGATCAATGGTGAAATAAATACCAGAAGGATCAGTACAAGTATCACGCCTGCCTTGCCGCCCCTGCGTTCTGCATGATAGCCCTTCTCTGCACGGCTCTGTGGCATTTGACGTTCATCATCTACACGCTCATCCTGATATCCGCTTTCTGTAAATTCTCCGTAATTCTGCGAACTGTTCTTTAAGTCTTCTTTGATAATTGCTGCAACTTTACCCGGGCTTCCAAGCTCCCGGATCACCTCTGTCTCCTGATCTTCTCCGGCATCGTCAAAATAACTCTCATAATAATCAAGAGCCTCCTGTCTTTCTTCCTCAGAGATATCAGAAAGCAGTTTCTTTAACTGGTCCATAAACTGCGCTCTGTTCATAATTCTATGCCTCCCTCAAACAGCTTCGAAATCTTTGTCGAATAGGCTTTCCATTCGACTCTGTAGAGATTCAGCTGTGCCATGCCTCTCTCTGTGATCTTATAATATCTGCGGTTTCTGCCTGCATAAGCCTGATCATATGTCTCCAGGCATTCATCCTTCTGCAGTCTCCTCAGCACCGGATACAGCGTTGATTCGGATACATCCAGCACACTCCGTACATCCTGGGTGATCTTGTAACCGTAGGTTCCGTCTTTCTCCTTCGATACTACAGCTAAAACGATCGCATCCAGAAGTGCCGCACCTGTGTTAAATACCATGCTCTCACTTCCTTTTTATATTTCCTGTGATATTGTAAATTAATATAATATTATTTCGTTAGTAATACTATATGTCATATAATATAGTTTTGTCAATAGTATTTTCTATTTTCTTCAACTATTTTATAATTTCATTATATTAAGTTCCTGTGGACGAATCCTCAGGACATTTTACTGAATGAGGAGAATTTCATGTCTGACTATAACATTACCGATCTACTCTCTCCGGCATTTCTGGAACGTATGCGGAAAATGCTCGGAGACGAATACGAAGATTTTATAAAAAGCTATGAAGCACCACGCACCTACGGGCTGCGTGTCAATACCGCAAAGATAAGCTGCGAAGAATTTGAAAAGATCGTACCGTTTCCGGTCACACCGATCCCATGGATTCCGAACGGATATTTTTATCCGGAAGATGTCCGTCCTTCTTTCTGTCCTCTCTATCAGGCGGGACTTTATTATCTGCAGGAGCCAAGTGCCATGACACCGGCATCCTGCCTTCCGGTCACTCCGGGTGAAAATGTCCTTGATCTTTGCGCGGCGCCGGGAGGCAAGGCAACTGCACTGGGAGCCATGTTAAACGGCAGTGGACTTCTTGTTGCCAACGATATCAGTTCTTCCCGGACGCGTGCACTGCTTCGAAATGTAGAACTCTTTGGCATCACTAATGCATTCGTGACCAATGAAACACCGGCTCATCTGAAAGATCGTTTTCCGGAATTTTTCCATAAAATCCTGCTGGATGCGCCCTGCTCCGGTGAAGGTATGTTCCGTAAAGAAGACGCACTTGCCAGAGACTGGACACCTGAAAAATCCGCGGAGCTTTCTGTTCTGCAGAAAGAACTGATCCTGCAGGCTGCGGATATGCTGCGTCCCGGCGGACAGCTTCTTTATTCCACCTGTACCTTCGCTCCGAACGAAGATGAAGAAGTCGTTTCTTATCTTCTCGAAAACCGCCCGGATATGGAACTTATGGAACTTCCTGCTTACGAGGGCTTCGCTCCCGGAGTACCGGCATGGGGAAACGGCGATCCGGTGCTTTCCCGCTGTGTTCATCTTTTTCCTCATAAAATGCAGGGGGAGGGACACTTTATGGCTCTGTTCCGCAAAGAAGGCCGCACAGATCTGATTGGTCAGTTTTCTTATGCAAAGCCTGATCCTGACACCCGTAAATGGCTGGAACTTTTCTTTCAGGAAATCGGACTCAAAACACTCGGCGGCCAGCCATTCGACTGGAACCGTGTCGAAACACGCAAAGACAAAGTTTACTATCTTCCGCCGGTCACCGGTGATTTCCGTGGTCTTACCTTCCTTCGAAACGGATTGTACCTCGGAGATCTCAAGAAAAACCGTTTCGAACCGTCCGAACCATTTGCGCTGGCGCTTCGAAAGAGTGATGCAGACGGAATCATTTCCCTTTCTGTTAATGACCAGCGGCTTACCCGCTACCTGAAAGGCGAAACCCTGAATATAGAACCGGGAGAAGCTGCCCATGCAAAAGGCTGGCATCTTCTCTGTGTTGATGGCTACCCGCTCGGTTTCGGCAAACTGGTCGGCCAGACCTTCAAAAATAAATATCCCGCAGGCTGGAGAGTTTAACCTCCTGCCCGCGGGACTTTTTGCATTGCATATCATATTTCAGACCGGAATCATTTTTCCGAGTGTAAATGAATAAATATAGGTTTCTTTTACTTTTTTCTGCAGCATGCGCTCCAGTGCCTGCGCATAATCCTCAAGCTGCGTATGATAAAGGTCGATCAGATGCTGTTCCTCTCCTTTTCGTACCCTGTCTGTCTTGTAATCGACAAGCACGATTTCTTCATCTTCTATAAAATAAGCATCGATGATTCCCTGTACCAGAACAGTCTCCTCACCATTCCAGCCTTTTTCGATATTTTTCATACTCTGTGCAAGTACAAATGGCTGTTCTCTGTATAACTGATCCGCCTCGAAAGCTTTTTTCATACGCTGACCGATCTCCGAATGTAAAAACATCATAATGTCCTGTATCCGGATGCACTGCGCTTCTTCATATGCCATCTTTTTGGCTTCTGTAAGGGCAGTGATCTGTTTCTGGATCTGGCTTTCTGAATCCACTGCCATATAATCCAGACATTCCATCAGACGGTGATATGCCGTTCCCCGTGCTGCTCCCTTATATTCTTCGTTTCCTCCGGAAACAAAATCCGGCACCAGAGGCACGATATCCGGCTCTGAAAACAGTGCTTCCTCCCGGTCATCTTCCCCGTGCCAGCTGCGTTTCTTCAGTTCAGAAACACTGACTTTCACCGGAAGATCACTTAAGTATGCATACGGATACTGATAATTGAAACGCTTTTCCAAAAGCTCGTGGATCTCTTCATCGTAGATTCTGTTACTGTCCCATTCTTTCAGAAGTTTTTCCTGCATCTGTGTATCTGTCTGCCCCAGAATTTCTCCCTGTACCAGTTCCGTTACGGTCACTTTGTGCACGATAAACTGCGCATTTTCCTTCTCGCAGACCACAGCCGGTCTCTCTGTAATTCCATATTCATGGAACAGCTCCTGCATTGCAGGATGTCTTGCAAGCGCCGGCAGAATATAAGACCAGTAAGTTCTTGCCTTTCCGCGCACTACAATCGGAAGAAGTGGTTCTTCATGATCCATATAAAAACTTAATGTCGTACAGACATCCGGCAGTTTACCGATGCATCCTGTGATGATCAGCTTTTCCTTCGCTCTTGTCAGCGCTACATAAAGCACACGCAGTTCTTCTCCCAGACTTTCTCTCTGTAACTGTCTGCGGATGATCTGCTTATGAACTGCTGAAAGAATCAGTCTTTTTTCCGGAAGTATCACATCTACCCCAAATCCCATATCCGAATGGATCAGAAAACGACTGTTGATATCCTGAAAATTGAACTGTTTCCCCATTCCGGCTGCAAATACGACCGGAAACTCCAGTCCTTTACTCTTGTGGATCGTCATAATCTGTACCGCACCGCTTCCGGCATCGGCAAGATTTACTTCTCCGAAATCCACTTCATATTTCTGGAGTTTTTCGATATATCGGACAAAGTTAAACAATCCACGGTAACTTGTCTTCTCATAATCCATTGCTTTTTCCACAAGCATATGAAGGTTTGCCCCACGCTGTGCACCGCCCGGCACCGCTTTTACATAATCCGCATAACCAGTCTTCGCCAAAATACGAAGGATCAGTTCATGAACCGGTGTATACGCAGATAAATTCCGCATCTCTTCCAGCTGCTTACGAAATCCACATAATTTTTCCTGTAAACATTTTTCTTCCTCTGTCAGGATTTCCTGTTCCAGTTCGCAGTAAGCACACAGGCTCTCATAAAGCATTCCGCCCGGGCAGCGACTCTTAAAGATTGCAAGCTCCTGCACCGTACATCCCACAATCGGAGAATACAGTACACCGGTCAGTGGAATATCCTGCAATGGATTGTCACAGACTCTCAGATAATTCAAAAGGGTAACGACTTCCTGTGCTGAGAAATATCCTGTCCGCGATGCACTGTAAACCGGAATACCTTTGGATGTCAGCACCTGACTGAACGGTTCCGCCCATCCTGTCGCCGAACGAAGCAGAATCACAATATCACCGTATTCAACCTTCCGGTATCTGCCGGTCTCTTTATCCAGCACCTCCTCATTACCGACCATTTTGCGGATTCGCTGTGCAATGGCCAGTGCTTCCAGTTCCTGCACCGTCTGATTTCCATTTTCTTCTGACAGTTCTTCCCCGTCCTTTTCGATCAGAAGAACTTCTGTTGTATTTTCGGAGTCATTTGTTTTCTCTCCCGCTGTATGTTCTTTTTCCGGAAAAGAAGCTCCTGTATAAAGCGCATTTTCGTCGTCATAAGTAATACCCCCGAGATCTTCCCCCATGATCTGGCGGAAAATGTAATTGACCGAAGATAAAACTTCTCTCCTGCTTCGGAAGTTTTTGTACAGATCCACCCGCTGTTCTTTTGCATCTTCAAGAGAATAGCTGTGGTATTTCTCCATAAAAAGTTCCGGTCTTGCAAGTCGGAATCTGTAAATACTCTGCTTTACATCTCCTACCATAAAAATATTTTTACGTCCATCTGCCCATCCGGACACCAGATTAGTGATCATTTCCTGTACAAGGTTGCTGTCCTGATATTCGTCCACCATTACTTCCTCATATCTGGCAGATAATTCTTTTGCGGCAGTACTTGGGATGATATCTCCGTCTTCTTTTTTCATCAGTATTTCCAGGGCAAAGTGTTCCATATCCGAAAAATCCAGAACATTTTTTTCTCGTTTTTTTGCCGCAAATGCCGCTTTAAACTGTAATGTGATCCGCGCCAGTCCCTCCATAGGTTTCCGGCAGTATTTCAATGCCTCCAGAATATGTTCTTCAGACTGGCTGAAATAGTGCTCTTCAAGTTCTTTCCATATAGATTTTTCTGTGTCACGAAGGTCTTTCACCTGTTTTTTCTTTTCTTCATCTACATTCAGATCTTTTTTGGCAGAAAGGCGTGCATATTTATGTGTTGCCAGAAGTGACGCCATACCATTATAGTCTCTCTTTGCCGCACGTTCTTTTACTTCTTTCAGAAGGAGACTGTCACTTTCCAATGCTGTTTCGTAAAAATACGGACCATCGATTTCGCGGCAGATATGTGTGGCACGTTCCAGCAGTTCTTCAATTTCCGAAATACTTTCCTGTGCAGCATTCCACAGAAGTGTCATCCACTTTGTATTACGCAGTTCTTCTACGTTATCCACCTGATAGACTCTAAGGCATTCTTCAATCCACTCTTCCGGGAACGGATGACTCATAGAAGCATCATATAACTTATAGATCATATCCCGGATTTCATCATCGGTTTTGCCGTTTGCATAACACTCTACCAGATTCAGAAATTTCTCATCTTTCTGCGCATATGCCTCTTCCAGCACTTCCTTCATCACATCTTCACGCAGAAGTTTCAGTTCTCCTTCTTCTGCTGTACGATATCCCGGATCCAGATCGATCATATGAAAATAATTTCGGATGATATATGCACAGAAACCATCAATGGTCGTAATCTGTGCATTATGTATCAGTGAGACCTGACGCCGGAGGTGTTCATTGTCCGGATTATCGTACAGTTTCTGATCAATTGCCGCTGAGATACGTTCTTTCATTTCTCCGGCCGCCGCACGGGTAAACGTCATGATCAGAAGGCGGTCTATGTCGACTGGTTTCTTCGGATCGCAGATTTTGCTTAAAATACGTTCTACAAGAACGGCAGTTTTTCCGGATCCTGCTGCTGCACTTACCAGAATATTCCGGTCACGGAGCGAAATCACTTTCTGCTGTTCCCCGGTCCATATTACTCCCATTCGTCATCCACCTCCTTTGCAAATGCTTTCCATATCTCATCGTCCGCAAACTGCTTCAGTCTGCGAAACTCATATCCCGGAATTTTGCGGTCAAATCCACATGTCCCCTGATAGGGACAGTACGTACATGCGTTCCGACTGCCCATCTCATAAGGCGAAACTTCTGCATTACCGTCCAGTATTGCCTCCCGGATATCCGTGATCTTCTTTTTGACATAGGCATCCAGAAGTGCAAACCCCTGCTCATCAGCTACTGAAGAACCTTTCCTCAGTTCCCCCTTCGTTGTGTAGGACAACGGCAGGGAGATTGTTGTCTTATCCAGACCTTCGATCACATCTCTGTCTGCCATGACCAGACCATTCATTTTGAGTTTTTTAAAGATTTCCGGATCCAGTCCGTCCAGATCATCTTCCATCTCTTTTTGCAGCATAGGATCTTTGACATTGTAATAAAAGATACCCGCCGGTTTGACCTCGGCATTCGGATATTTGCGCTGTTCTGCCTTTATCGCCGCATCCATGTAGACAACAAGCTGCATCTGCAGACCGTAATAAATGCTTACCAGATCAAATGTCGTATTTCCCGTCTTGTAATCAATGATCTTTACATAGACTTTATCGTCTGTCTTCATGACATCCAGACGGTCAATTCGTCCGCCTCCGATCGAAACCTCAAATCCCTCCGGTTGAAATTTACCGTTTCGAAGCTGTTCCTGCAGTGCCCATACTGTCCTTCTAAGGATTCTTCGCGTACGCTCGATCATATACTGGTTCCTTGCACTGCTCTGAAGGATCGTATTACCGTAATCGGCGCTGATCTTGTCCAGACATTCATCTGCGATCGCATCCCGCAGTTCATCCGAAAGTTCGCTCCACTCAAGCTTTCTTCTGTGAATTTCTGCTGCGAAATCTTCCAGTGCCTGATGGATCACATTTCCCATATCTATCGCCTTAAATTCATATTCTGCACGTTCTTTTACTTCCAGTCCGTATTTCAGGAAATGTGCAAAAGCACATGCCGAAAAACGTTCCAGTCTGGTTGCACCGTTCGGTGAAACTTCCCCGTACAGAGCTTTCGCTACACTTTTGCTGATCTGATCGACCGGTTTGCGGATAAAAGCAGCTTCTATGAGTTTTTTTGTTACTGTACAATATCTCGGACTATTCAGATACCAGCTGTACAGTTCTGCAAAAATCGGATTATCTTTTCTTTTTTCTTCATCAGTCAGTCCTGACAGAAAATATTCCACTGCTGTATTCGGAGTCTCAATAAGTTCCAGCTCATTCTGTGGATCTTCCGCACGCTCTGTCCTGAGCTTCGGAAAAAGCGTCTGCACTGTCCGGATCAGAAATGCCGGTCCCGTCGCTTCGCCTTTGCCGTTGGACATACTGTACGAAAGGCAGAGTCTCTCGGATGGCTTCGTAAGGTTGAGATACAGATAAAACCGCTGCGTATTCATCAGTTCTTTTGGTCCCGGTGCCAGTTCAATCCCCTGTCCTCCCAGAAAATCTCTGTCCATCTCTGTAAGGATTCCTCCTGACTCCGTATTCTTCGGTATGCAGCCTTCATTCACGCCTACAAAAAACAACGCACGGATATCTTTCAGTCGCGTTCTCTCCATATCGCCGACCAGTACCTGATCGATTCCCGGCGGTATCAGTGCTACTTTTGCCTGTCCCATGCCTGTTTCAAGAAGCTGACGGTACTCTTCCGCAGACACCGTTTCTTCTCCGAGAATGCTGACCATCTTATCAAGGAGATTCATCACGATCCCGTAAATCTGGGCATATTCTTTTTCCATTGCCCGGTCGCCGTGCTGCTTAAATAAAAGCTCCTGTACCCCAAGTTTTTCCTGCACGCGGCTCTGTACAATAAATTCATAGAGACACCTGCTGTATTCTGCGACTGTTTTTTTCTTTCCGGCAAAGCCTTCTGCAAGGGATCGTACCTCTGTCACAAAACGCTCCCGGATATCATTCAGTTCCATGATCGATGTCGGATCCATATCACGACTGAGCCGCACCCATCTTTCATCCCATTTTCGAAATCCATGAATTCCGAGTGCCAGCACATAATTTTCCAGACGATCTGTCTCACTTCTGGAAATATCGGACATACCGCAGCGCAGATATCGGAACACGCTTTCGTAACTGAATCCCTGACTTACCATCTCCAGTGCCGCACGCACATATTCCACGAACGGATTCATCAGTACAGAATGTTTCTCATCTATAAAAAACGGGATTCCGGCTTCTTCAAAGACATGTCTTGCAATACTTCCGTATTCTTCGAGATTTCCTGTGATCACGGCAATCTGCCCGTAGCGGTACTGTGACTCCCGTACCAGCCGGATAATTCTTCTTGCAGTCTCCTGCATCTCTTTCTCCGGCGTCCCCGCCTGAAAAAGCTGCACCTCACTCTGCTCTTTATCATATGTTTTTCTGCGATAACGAAACAGATTCTGCTCTAGAAAGTCAAGGGCAGGCGAATCAGCAAACCGGGAACTGCTGCCAGTCTTTATCCAGACTGGTTCTTCCATATCTTTTGTAAATTCGCTTAAAGAGCGAATCATTTTATGACTCATATAAAACAGTTCATGTGGCTTTCCCTTTGCAAAAAATTCTTCTCTGACATCCATCGTGACCGTCACGGAAACTTTTTTGCAGACTGCCAGAAGTTCCCGGATAACCGTATGCTGTACCGGTGTAAATCCCGTGTAACCATCAAGTATGACGGTACTGCCACGCAGTTTCCGTGAAAACGGAATTTCTTTTGCAAGGACTTCCAGAACTTCTTCTGATGTCATAAAATGATCTGACAGATATTCCCGAAATGCCTGATAAAGGACAGACACATCTTTTAATTTCATCTGCAGAAGCGGCTTATCCTCTGCGTCATTGATCATCTTATCCATTTCTTCTTCATGGACTTCATACTGCATAAACTCTGAGATCAGGGATTTCACTTCATCGAGATAGCCCGGTTTTTTCATCTGATTTTTCAGATAGACAAGGTTTTTCCGGTTCATTTGTACCAGTTTCTGAAGAACCATATTCTTTCCGGTCTCTTCCAGAACTTTCCGTGTATCTCCTCCGACTTCCTCAAAAATACGATACGCCAGTCGTTCAAAGCTCAGTACATCAATATTTAAGATTCCTTTTTGCGGATGCATTTCCACGAGTGTTTTCTGTGTCTGCATGGTAAACTGCTCCGGAACGATTACATAATACATATTCGCCGGATTTCGTGAGGCTTCGCGTATCACCGTCTGATATGCTGCGTACGATTTACCCGCGCCGGAATTTCCAATAATAAACTGAAGTGACATAAAAACCTCCCTGCTAAACATTTACTTTTATGATACATATTTCAGTAAAATACGAATAAGATATACAGAATCATATCCCGCAGTAACCCTGTGGCATCACACCGGGAACCGGACCATCGGATCAGGAGGCTTCAACATGAGTTCGAAAACCAAAATCATCGTCTTACATATGAAAGAGGTAATCTATACCGGAATTTTTCTGCTGCTCCTTGTGATCTTCGGGGTAGTAATGCTTCTTATGTTCGGCCCCGGAAAGTCCGAAACGGCATCCTCAGATACCGTTTCAAAATACACACCCGGGATTTACCGGACCTCTATACGATTAAATAACAACAGCTTTGATGTCGAAGTGACCGTCGATCAGGACAGTATCCAATCGATTCATCTCGCAAATTTGAGTGAAAGCACTTCTGCCATGTTTCCTCTGGTTGAACCTGTACTGGATTCGCTCGCCAGCCAGATTTATTCTACGCAGTCACTGGAAAATCTGGAGTATTCCAGTGATCAAAAATACACGGCGCTCATGCTGATCCATGCCGTTGATGAAGCTGTCGCAAAAGCTGAGACTGCCGGTTAGATCCGGATCTGATCCAGTTCTTTCATCCATAATGTCGCGCACGCATCACTCGGCATACGGAGATCTCCTCTGGGAGATACGGCAACACTTCCGACTTTCGGTCCATCCGGCAGGCAGGAACGTTTAAACTGCTGCATGAAAAATCTGCGATAGAATGTCTTAAGCCATTTCAGGATCGTCTCATCATCATACTCTCCGGCAAAAGCATTCTGCGCCAGACGGAAGATTTTTTTCGGTGGGAATGTCCAGCGGAGCATGTAATATAAGAAAAAGTCATGCAGTTCGTACGGTCCCACAAGATCTTCCGTCTTCTGAGAAATCACACCGTCTTTCGGTGGGAGAAGTTCCGGACTTACCGGAGTATCCAGAATATCCAGAAGGATCTCTGCAAGTTTCTGATCTTCGCAGGTATCTGCATAATATCTTACCAGATGACGTACCAGCGTCTTCGGCACGGAACTGTTGACTGCATACATGGACATATGATCACCATTATAAGTAGCCCATCCAAGTGCCAGTTCGGAAAGGTCTCCTGTTCCAATGACAATACCGCCGGACTGGTTTGCAATATCCATCAGAATCTGCGTACGTTCCCTTGCCTGGCCATTCTCATAAGTGACATCATGTACTTCCGGATCATGTCCGATATCTCTGAAATGAAGATTAACCGCCTCACGGATATTCACCTCTTTCAGAGTTGCCCCCAGACATTCACTTAACTGGCAGGCATTGTTATAGGTACGGTCAGTCGTTCCGAAGCATGGCATTGTAACAGCCGTGATCTTGCTTCTGTCCATACCAAGCATATCAAATGCACGTACGGTCACAAGAAGTGCCAGCGTGGAATCCAGTCCGCCTGACAGACCGATCACAGCATTCTGACAGTGGATATGTGCAAGACGTTTTTTCAGTCCCATGGCCTGAATATTCAGGATTTCGTCGCAGCGGCGCTCTCTTTCTTCTTTGACCCCCGGTACGAATGGCCTGGAATCAAATTTACGGGTAAGAACTGTCTCTGTATTTTCCAGTGTAAACGGTGCTTCGTTGTAACTGATATCCTTCCCTTCCGGTGCCAGATCCGGAGCAAACTGACAGGTTGTCATTCTTCTTCGTTCATTGTCCAGACGGTGGATATCAATATCTGCATAGATTACACCATTGGCGAATCTTCGGCTCTCAGCAAGAATCGAGCCGTTTTCCGCAATCAGATTGTGACCGCCGTAAACGACGTCCTGTGTGGATTCACCTTCTCCTGCAGTTGCATAAATATAGCCACAGAGAAGTCTTGCCGACTGCGCACTCACAAGGCTCTTACGATAAGAATCCTTACCGACAACTTCATCACTCGCAGACAGATTGACGATCAGATTTGCACCATGGAATGCATGTGCAACACTAGGCGGATTTGGTACCCAGAGATCTTCACAGATTTCTGCTGCAATCTGCAGCTTCGGCATATCCTCGCATGTAAAGATCGTATTTGGAGAGATCCAGATATCTTCCTCATAAAGCTCGTCCTCAAAATCCTCATCATCGAAATCCTCAACATCGAAGTCCAGATCGTCAAAATCCTCGTCCTCGAAATCCTCATCATCGAAGTCCTCGTCGTCGAAATCTTCATCATCAATTTCTTCATCATCAATTTCTTCGAGTTCTTCAAACTCATCAAAAGATGCCATCTCAATGTCAAATTCCACGTCATCAAAATCGCTGTCATACCGTTCTTTGCACGCTTCGCGGTCAATGTGAACCGTGCCGTCGACATGCTCTCCGGAAGTAAAATATCTTGCCTCATAAAACTCATTATAATTTGGCAGATACGTCTTCGGTACAAACCCAAGGATTTCACCGTGATTGAGTCCTGCTGCCACATTATAAAGCTTACCATTGTATTCCAGCGGGAGTCCGACAAAAATCAGTGCGTCCACCTCTTTGGTTTCTTCTGCAATACGGACAAGCTGCACTTTTGCTTCTTCCAGAAGATTCTCCTGCCAGAACAGATCTCCACAGGTATATGCCGTAATACAGAGTTCAGGAAATACCATAACCTTTGCGCCCTGTTCTTCCATTTCATGAATCATACGGATAATTTCTGTTGCATTATATTCGCAGTCAGCCACACGAACATCCGGTGTAGCGGCAGCTACCTTGATAAAACCGTCTTTCACAGCTTTTTCCTCCTATTTGCACTTTCTGAGAATTTCTTTTAACTCCTCTACACTGAAGATATAATTTTTATTACAGAAATGGCAGTTCAGTTCTACTTCTTTGCCTTCCTGGATCAGTTCATTGAGTTCTTTACGTCCGATGCTGATCAATGCACGCTCTACACGGCTCTTGCTGCAGTTACAGTAAAACTCTGTCGGGATCGTGTCGTTGATTTCAATATCAAATCCGTCAAGCACCTGTTCCAGAAGACTCTCCGGTGTATGTCCCTGCTCCAGAAGTGTCGTTACGGACTGGATCTTCTGCACATTTTCTTCAAGTTTTGCGATCGTTTCTTCTTCTGCAAAAGGCATCACCTGCACGATAAAACCACCGGCCTGACGTACGGTATTGTCTTTATTCATCAGAACGCCGAGCCCTACTGCTGACGGCACCTGCTCACTCGCTGCAAAATAATAAGTAAGATCCTCTGCGATCTCTCCGGTCTGTAATGCGACCTGACCGACATATGGCTCTTTCAGTCCCATATCCTTAATGACCTGAAGAAAACCATTGCCGACTGCACCGGATACATCCAGTTTGCCTTTCGCATTTGCCGGGATAATTACCTCAGGATTGCCAACATACCCTTTGACACGTCCTTTGGAATCTGCAGTAACGGTAATTCCCTGAATCAGTCCGTCACCTTTTACCTGCAGTGTCAGGATGTCTTTGTCGCCCTTCATCATCACACCCATCATAGAACCAGCTGTGAGAAGACGTCCCAGAGCGGCAGTTGCCACCGGACTTGTGTTGTGATCCTGTCTTGCAGTCTCCACTGTTTCTGTTGTAACTGCTGCAAACGCACGGATCTGGCTGTCCGCAGCAATCGCTCTTACTATATAATCTTTCATGTTCTTTCTGTACCTCTTTTATTTATTTTTTCCTTTTTCCCTTGCTACAAAAAACAGTCTCTCGCTGTCCTTCGTAGCAGGTTCCATCGTATAGGCATCATAAACTGCCAGAAGATCCATGCCGGCTTCTTTTATCAGTGATTCGATTTCTTCCTGCTGATAGGCTTTCTGACAGTGGACTTCCTCGCATTTTTCATACAGGCCATCCTCTCTCGGAAGAAAAACAGCAAGCTCATAATAATTCAGGCCTTCTTCTTCATCAAAACTGTTGTCCCAGATGAAGCTGCCCTCCTCACGGTTCTCGGCAATCGTCGTATCGCCCATAAGGTCTCTGTACTTATGTACGGTATTCATATCAAAGAGAAAAATACCTTCCGGATCCAGATAATTATTTACCAGACGAAATACCTGAAGAAGTTCTTCTCTCTCGGTGATATAATTCAGGCTGTCACACACACTGACCACCGCACGTACCGTACCATATAATTCAAATTCCTGCATATCCTGTAAAAGATAGAGAATATCCTGTCCGGATTCTACTCTCTTTTCCATTGCTTCTGCAAGCATTTCCTCGGAATTATCCACACCAATCATATCATAACCCCGATCTGCAAGCAATCCCGTCATTGTACCTGTACCACATCCAAGTTCCAGGACGAGTCCGTTTGTAATTCCGTATTCTTTCAGGCGGTCCGTAACATAGTCTGCCCATCCTTCGTAATCAATATTGTCCATGAACAGATCATAGACCTGCGCAAATTTACTGTATGCTTCCATTTTCTTCCTCTCCTGCTGGTAAAAAAGGCAGATGATCTCTCACCTGCCTCTTTTGTGTCTTTGTTAGCCTTTTACTGAACAGGCATATAATATACGTCTGCTGCTTCTCCGTGCCAGTAATAGCTGTTGCCATCTGCATCGTATGCATCCTGCTCATCAGCGAAGCTATAGGTATTTCCGTCAAAATCCACCCAGTTTCCGTTGCCATCCGGCTGAATAACGAGCGGATGTCCGTCGGAATTGCGGTAGATGGTTCTTGTCTCATCGGTATTGGAAAGCTGCTCATCTGTAAATCCACCGGAATTCGTGGAGGTGCCTGTAGAAGCAGTTCCATTATCTGCAGCCTGTGAAGCATCGTTCGAACTTCCATCGGCAGTTGTTCCGTCAGTGGAAGCGGATACATCTGTATTTCCTGCGTTGTCAGAAGCTGCTGCACCGGAATTGTCTGCTGCTGCGTTGTCTGCTGCCGTGTTGTCTGCTGCCGGAGCCGCCTGCTGCGGTGCTGCTTCTTTCAGTGAAGAATCTCCCAGAATCTGGAAGGAAGCAACTGCTGCCTTGATAGAATCCAGTGCATCTTCGCTCTTTACAGAAGCTTCGATATTATAATATTCGGTATCGTTGGCAAATACTTTATGAACCACATAAAGGTCTCCGCCACTCTTATCTGTATTCAGCATTTTGGTTGTGTAGCTGTATACACCAATTCCGTTTACATCATTGGATGTATAATCCTGAATTTCAAAATCAGTGCCGTTTACTTTGTCACCATCTGCCTGATCAAGAGAAACTGCCATATCCTGTGTGCTCGGAATCACGGTAGAAGCCATGGTATCCTCACCCTGTCCGTGCAGGATCAGAATGTTTCCGACATTCGGTGACTCAAAGCTTACCATATCTGTCTCGTCTGTCTTATTGGCCCAGGTAGCATCCGGAAGGTTGATCGCAATCGACTTATCTGCGGATGTATAAGTTGTACTCTGTACATTCGGTGCAATGGTCGGTTCTATAGTCGGAGCCGGTGTCGCAGTCGGTTCTGCTGTCGGTGTCACGGCTACAGCCGGAGTTTCTTCTTTTTTATCATTACCGCCAAAGCTACATGCAGACATCAGTACAGATGCCGTTATCACCATTGCGGTCATTGCAAGTAATTTTTTATTCTTCATAATAACATTCTCCTTATAAAATGATAATGTTTATACTCTTTCCCTCGTGCTATATTTTACAGTTATATCCCATCAGTGTCAATGAAAAACCGTATAGTTTGTCAAAGCTTACTTTGAAGTTTCCGTCATATACATATGCAGTTCATGCAGTGCTCTCGTCGCTGTAATATACTCTGCCTGACGCTGAAGACCGCTTTCTCTGCCCGCTTTAAATATGCCAAATACCTGATCGAATTCCAGACCTTTTGCAAGATAAAAAGTCGTCACAGTCAGTCCTTTCTTAAAACTCTGGCTGTCGCGGTTCATGTAGCAGAGCTGGTTTTCTGCTTCCGGATCGATTTCTTTCAGTCTCTTTTCTATATAAAGGTAAGCGTGTTCTGCTTCCTTTTCGGTAAGAAAGATCAGAGCTTCTGTCTCAAATTCTTCCC
Source organism: uncultured Blautia sp. (assembly GCA_934371915.1). GTDB lineage: Bacteria > Bacillota > Clostridia > Lachnospirales > Lachnospiraceae > Blautia_A. Next base: position 16,144 of record CAKROE010000031.1, read on the forward strand.
GGCGGTTCAGCCATTTGTCAAGAACAGTCTCAAGTGCTTCCTCTGTCGACGAAAATGTCCGCTCATCTACCGGCTCACCATGACGTTCAAACAGCTCCATATCCTCAATTCCAGTAAGATGGTTCGCATACTGCGCAACCTCCATCGTATTACGGTAACTTCTGTTCATCACGATCTTACGGATATCTTTCCCGAATATCTTCGGAAGAAATTTCAGCACATCCTGTGTCTCGTCTTCCATTGTCTGGGCCTTATCTCCCAGAATGGTCATTCTGCACGGGAACATTTTACGGATCAGCAGATACTGGATCCACGAATAATCCTGCATCTCATCCACCACAACGTGCTTGATCCCGTGATGGTTTCGGCACTGGTACAGGGTGTACTTAAGATAAAGCACCGGATATACATCTTCATATCGGAGGCGGCGCTTCTCAATCTGGCAGTGTGGAAGCGGCCGGTATCCTTCTTCTTCAAGGAAACGGCTGTACAGCACATAACAGTCTCTTGTCTCGTACATGCTTCTGAAGCGTTCCATCACTTCTTCGCGCTCTTCATCAGAAAGATCTCTGTCTCTCAGTGTCTCCACCTGGTCAATAAAATATTCTGCGACAGAATGCATTCTGGAAAGAAGCGGTACATCCAGAAATTTAAAATAAAACAGATCAATAATCTCTTTTTCGCTCAGTGTGCAGCCTCTGTATTCCACATCGCGAAAATTCATCAGCTCATCTTCCAGTCTGAGGACAAAACCATCCAGCTTCGAAACGAATTCCGGTGACTGTTTCTCTCTGCACATCATCTGTATCTTCGGATTGATCACCGTACGTTCGATCTGGTCGTAACGATCCTCACAGTCACCGACAATGTCCTTAAGTTCTCTGTATGCAAACAGGTCAAAACTCATCTCTCGGATATTTTCCTCACCCAGTTCCGGAAGGATATGTGAAATGTAATCTGCAAAGACTCCGTTCGGTGACAGGATCAGTACATTAGATGATTTCAGGTTTTCTCTGTCATGGTACAGAAGATATGCAATTCTGTGCAGTGCTACGGATGTCTTACCGCTTCCTGCCGCTCCCTGAATCACCATGATCCTGTCTTTGGTATTGCGGATGATCTCATTTTGCTCTTTCTGGATCGTCCGGACGATATTTTTGAGCTGTACCTCTCCGTTGCTTCCAAGCTCTGCTCCGAGAATTTCGTCGTCTATCTTGACATCGCTTTCAAATTCATAGAGCATCTTGCCTTTACGGATCTTGTACTGCCATTTTGAAGTCACTTCACCTTCAAAAATTCCCGATGGTGCCTCGTAAGACGCCGGACCTTTATCGTAATCATAAAAGAGTCCGCTCACCGGTGCTCTCCAGTCATACACAAGAGGAAGGCTTCCTGCGCTCTCGGAGAGGTTGCCGATTCCTATATAAAAGGTCTCTGCCTCCTCATCTCCGTCATACCGGAAATCCACTCTGCCAAAAAATGGCGAGTCCTGCATCTTTTTGAAGCGTTTGCGAAGGCGAAACTGCTCTTCATTGGCATTCATCTGGCGGAAAAGTGCCTGCTGATTATCATAATCCTCATATCCGTACTGATCCATCTCAGTATAGTTTTCCCAGTAATATTCATGCATGTCCTCGATTTCTTTCTCGCCTTCGAGAATTGCCGCATCTGCCTGGGCAAGACGGTCATTCAGACATTTTAATACATATTGCAGATATTCCCTGCCGTTTTTTATATTTTCCATGAAATTGATCACTGCTCCTCGTTGTCTTATGCAGGAAAATCATGTCGTATTGTTACATGATTTCTCCTATTTTATCATATAAGGTCTGCTCCTCTGTAAGCAGCTTGTTTCCTGTTTGTAACTGTGGCTTAATATTATACAGAAAAAAAGAGGTTATGACAAGGATAATAAATGAACTGATAAGAGTCTTCTCGGGATTATCAAAGACTTTCGGTTTTGAAACAGCTTCGGAATTCGGAAACACTATAGCTCTCTTCATTCTGCTAAAAACATGGGGAAAAATTGCACAACTCGCTAACGCTCAGACAATGCACTTTTTCCCCATAACGCAGCTCTCGAGAGCTTAAGTGTTACCAAAAATTCCTCCAGAGGTTCCCAAACCGAAAGTCTTTATATCCCGAGTCCCTCTTCTTCCCTCATTTATTATGCCGCGGGAGGCGGCAACCGGGCGGGGCAGGCTGGGACGGACGACCGCGGGGAGGTGCAAAGCGCCCCCAGCCGATCTCCGTCCCAGCCGCTCCTCCGTTTCCTCGAACAAAGTACGGAGATGGATGGGAAAAAGAAAAACTCCCGTCAGGAATGCCCGTAATTATCATCTGTGTCTGTCTCGCCTGAAAAACTTCGTAGAGATTCTTAGTGTACAGGTTTTTGCATTGATGCAGAAAATGCTGCTGTCTGAGCATCTTTGATGCGAGTTCAGCATTTTCTGTATCGTTCTTAGCAAAGTTCTGTATACATAGAATCACAGAAGTTTTGAATTGAGACAGACATAGATGATAATTCACGGGCTATCCTAACCGGAGTCCTTTTCTTTACATTCCCATCATCACCGGGAATCCTTTATCGTTATGAACAAAGCTCCGACGAACTGTTATCAAACTGACTGTTATAAAGATCGGCATAGAATCCTTTCGCCGCCAGCAGTTCTTCATGGTTACCCTGCTCAATAATATCTCCGTCTTTCATAACAAGGATCAGATCCGCATCTTTGATCGTAGAAAGTCGATGCGCAATAACGAAGCTGGTTCTTCCCTTCATCAGATTGTCCATTGCTTTCTGGATCTGCATCTCTGTTCTCGTATCGACAGAGGATGTTGCCTCATCAAGGATCAGGATCTTGTTGTCCGCAAGAATTGCTCTTGCGATCGTAAGAAGCTGTTTCTGTCCCTGTGAAATGTTACTTGTTTCTTCATCCAGCACCATCTGATAGCCGCCCGGCTGCTGCATGATAAAGTTATGGATATGCGCTGCCTTTGCTGCTGCAATGACTTCTTCATCCGTTGCATCCAGTCGTCCGTAGCGGATATTTTCCATGATTGTTCCGGAGAACAGCCATGTATCCTGAAGTACCATACCGAACATCTCATGAAGCTCGCTTCTGTTGAAATTTTTGACATCATGGCCATCTACTTTGATAGCACCTTTGTTTACATCGTAGAAACGCATCAGCAGTTTAACCATCGTCGTTTTACCGGCACCGGTCGGTCCTACGATTGCGATCTTCTGTCCGTCATGTACATCTGCTGAGAAATCATGAATGATAATCTTATCCGGATTGTAACCGAACTCCACATGTTCAAACTGGACATTTCCTTCCAGCCCTTCAATGGAATCCGGATTTTCCGGCTGCTGTACTTCCTCTTCCTCATCAAGAAATTCAAAAACTCGCTCAGATGCGGCTGCGGAAGACTGCAGAAGGTTTGTTACCTGTGCGATCTGCTGGATCGGCTGTGTAAAGTTACGGATATACTGGAAAAATGACTGGATATCCCCGACTTCGATCGATCCTTTGATAACAAAGATTCCACCGAGAAGTGCTACCATTACATAACCAAGATTTCCGACGAACTGCATGATCGGCATCATCATTCCTGAGAAGAACTGTGATTTCCATGCAGATTCATAAAGTTTTTTGTTATCCTTTTCAAATTCTTCAAGTACATCGTTTTCTTTATTAAATACTCTTACCACATCATGACCGCCGAAGTTTTCTTCGATCTGACCGTTGACTGCACCAAGGTAATTCTGCTGTGCCTGGAAGTATTTCTGTGAATGCTTCATCACCATCTGAATAATAAACATGGATACCGGCAGGATCAGAAGTGCAGCCAGCGTCATCCACACATTGATGGAAAGCATCATAATAAATACACCGATCAGTGTAGTTACTGATGTGATAAGCTGTGTCAGACTCTGATTAAGACTCATCTGAAGAGTATCAATATCGTTTGTTACCCTCGAAAGAATTTCACCGTTTGTTCTACTTTCAAAATAATTCAATGGCAGATGATTTATTTTCTTTGAAATATCTTTACGGAGATTGTAGGTCACGTCATTGGAAATTCCGGTCATGATCCATCCCTGAATGAAGGAGAAGCATGCACTTGCCACATACAGTCCCAGTGTCCACAGAAGGATCGTTCCGATCTTCGCAAAGTCAATGCCACCAGTTCCGTTTACTTTTGCAACAAGACCTGTATAAAGTTCAGTCGTTGCTTTACCAAGAATCTTCGGTCCAACAATATTAAATACAGTTCCTGCAATCGCAAAAATAAATACCAGCACAAAACGCATTTTATAGCGGCTCATATAACGGAACAGTTTGCTCATCGCACCTTTGAAATCTTTTGCTTTTTCCGTCGGGCGCATGCCTCTTCCGTGTCCGCCCATTGGTCCACGTCGTCTCTGTTCACTCATGCCAATTCCTCCTCTGACAGCTGACTCATTGCAATCTGACGGTAAACTTCACAGTTTTTCATCAGTTCTTTATGTGTACCGATACCTGCCATATGTCCGTCATCCAGAACAATAATCTTGTCAGCGTTCAAAATTGTACTGATACGCTGTGCCACAATGATTGTTGTTGCATCTTTTGTATGTGCTTTGAGTGCTTTACGCAAAGTACTGTCGGTCTTGAAATCCAGTGCAGAAAAGCTGTCGTCAAAAATAAATATCTCAGGTTTCTTGGCGATTGCCCTTGCTATGGAAAGACGCTGTTTCTGACCACCGGATACGTTGGTTCCTCCCTGTGAAATTGGAGAATCGTATGTTTCCGGTTTTGCATCAATAAATTCTGTTGCCTGAGCTACTTCCGCTGCTTCTTTTACTTCTTCGACGGAAATGTCCGTCTTACCGTAACGAATATTGGAATCAATCGTACCTGAGAAAAGAATTCCCTTCTGCGGTACATATCCAAGCCTTGATCTGACATCTTTCTGTGTCATATCACGGACATCAACTCCGTCTACAAGGATACGTCCCTTCGTCACATCGTAGAATCGTGGAATCAGATTAACAAGTGTACTCTTGCCGCTTCCGGTACTTCCGATCACAGCGATCGTCTCACCTTTTTCTGCTTTGAAGGAAATATCTGTCAGTACATTTTCTCCTGCTTCCGGATATGCAAAGCTTACATGGTCAAATTCTACAGTTCCCTTTACATCTTCTGCCGGCAGAACCGGATTTTCCGGATCCGTAACACTTACTTTTGTTTTCAGTACGTCGTTAATACGGAGTGCTGCGACATTTGCTCTCGGAAGCATAATAGACATCGCTGTGATCATCAGGAAGGACATGATGATCTGCATTGCATACTGGATAAATGCCATAACATTACCAACCTGCATAGTTCCGTTATCTACCGCATAAGCACCACTGTAAATAATCAGAACGGAAACGCCATTCATAATAAGCATCATCGTCGGCATCATAAATGTCATACAGCGGTTGACAAACAGGTTTGTCTTTGTCAGTCTTTCGTTGGCTTCCTCGAAACGTTCTTCCTCATGTTTCTCCCTGCTGAATGCACGGATAACCGGAATACCGGTAAGGATTTCTCTTGTCACAAGATTCAGCTTATCAACCAGTGTCTGTAATACTGTAAATTTCGGCATTGCCACCTGGAACAGAACAATGATCACCACAAGAATAAGTCCAACTGCCAGACCAAGGATCCAGGTCATGGAGGAATCTGTTTTTAATACGCGGATCACTCCACCGATACCAAGAATCGGTGCATACAGTACAATACGGAAAAGCATTGTCATAACCTGCTGTACCTGCTGGATATCATTTGTACATCGTGTGATAAGTGATGCAGTTGAAAACTTATGATACTCTTTGCTTGAAAAAGTGATAACCTTTCGGTATACCGCATTTCTCAGATCGTGACCGAGTGATGCTGCAACTCTGGAAGAAAGAAATACCACACAGATTGCGCAGAGCATTGTGATCAGTGCCATGCCAAGCATTCTCACACCGGCCATCTTGATGTAATGCATCTGGATCGCATCGACGTCTTCGCCAATTGCTTCATACTCGCTTTTTACGTAGGAAACACCGGCCTGTGTGATAATGGAATCCTGCATGCTGTCAATTTTTTCGCTGATTTTTTCTGCCATGGCATCCAGTGCTTCTTTCGGCATCATCGCAAGTGCCTGCATCGGATCTGTGCCTTCCGGAATGCCCATCTGTGTAAGCATGGCATTTACTTCATCACCACCGGAAGAAAAGCTTGCCACGATGATCATCGGCTTTCCGAAGATGCTGTTTAATTCATCTCTTTCTTCGGAAGTCACATCGTCTTTCAACACAAGAAGATCACCGTCTTCTTCATAAAAGGAATCTACGGTATCTTTGTCGTCATCGTCCATAAACAACTGAAGACTGTCCATGGATGTCTTTCGGATCTTTTCCGGTACGCTGTCTTCAATACCACTCTGCTGGATTCCCACATTGACGATTTTGGATGTGTAATCCGGCAGGGAAAGATCGCAATATGCCTGAAGAAACAGAAGTGCTATGATCAGTACCACATAGCCTGCTGATTTTTTCAGATATTTCATCAGTTTGATCACTTTTGCTGCCTCACTTTCTTTGTGTCATTTTTCCGGATGTTCCGGGTATTTTATCAATGTTCTCTGTAATCTGCTCCAACATTCTTCTCAAAAGGCAAAGTTCTGTTTCGCTGAGACCATCGAGAAGAATCTTTTCATTTTCCTGGACTTTCTTCATGCCATTCTCTTTTGCCTGTTTGCCTTTTTCTGTCAGATAGATTCTGGAGAGACGCTGATCTTTTTCATCGGCTGCCCTGTAAAGAAATCCTGCTTTTTCCAGTCGCTGGACAGTCACATTGACGGTCGGCGGTTTGATTCTTAAATGTTCTGCGATCTCACGCTGGCTCAGTCCGTCTTTGTATGCCAGTAATCCAAGTACCGGAATCTGTCCCGGATAAATCCCCAGTTCCTGCATCTGTCCAAAGCACTTTCCCATGAATCGGCGGTCAATTCTCATAAACATGGATAAAAAACTGTCCTTATGCTCCGGTGGGCAAAACTCTGGTTCTCCTTCTGTAAACACCTCTTCACCTCCATAAGTAATGTTTGTAGTTTGTTAGTCGGTTATTAATTAGTCGGCTAATTGATTATTATATGCATTTGCACAAAAAAAGCAATGGTTTTTTATGAATTTCACAGTTTTTTTATATTTTCCTTATAAAAAACATTTTGCTTAGCTAATTAATAAAAAAATATATATATTTCACGCTGAAGCAGTACCAGACTCCCAACATGGAAACGGCTTCGGAATTTGGAAATACTATGTCTCTCTTCATTCTGCTAAATACATGGCGAAAAAGTGCATAACTCGCTAACGCTCAAACAATGCACTTTTTCGCCATAACGCAGTCTGCTGAGAGACTAAGTATTACCATAAATTCCTGCAGATGTTTCCTGTTTGGGAGTCTGGTACTGTCTCAGCTGATATTCTATATTTTCATATTATCTGGCCGGACACTCAATATTTTTTATCTTCAAAGTATAAGAGCACTTCTGTTCCTTCATAAAACACGGTGGAGTGCCACACTATACTGTATAAAGTACGGGGATGGATGGGCGAAAAAAAAGAGGTCTCAAAGAATGGATGCTTTTTGTAAAAATTCTCTGCTGCTGTCTCGCCTGAAAAACTTCGTAAAGATTCCTGGTGTACAGGTTTTTGCGTTGATACAGAAAATGCTGCTGTCTGAGCATCTTTGATGTGAGTTCAGCATTTTATGTATCGTTTTTAGCAAAGTTCTGTATATCATGGAATCTCAGAAGTTTTGAATTGAGACAGACACAGAGAATTTTCAACGAAAATCTCCAACTCGAGTCCCCTTAGTTTCTTCCCATCATCACCGGGAATTCTTTATACGAACTGATTACGTTCCCCATCGTATTCGTACTCAATCGATGCGAGTTTCTCCACCAGTTCTTCTCTGTCCAGCCCTTTGTCTTCGCAAAGAGCCTCCAGAGAACCATAAAAATCTCTCAACTGTGTGTTGATATAGCTCAACAGCATTACCGGATCCTTTGGTATCATTGCGTACCTCCTGTGGTATTCTGCTGCCGGTCAGATTATACACAGCAGCATATTATTTCGTGTTGATCACAAACTCTCCGTCTTTTACATCCAGCACAAGCGTATCACCCTGATGAACATTGCCGGAAAGAATCTTCTTCGCAGCAAGTGTTTCCACATAATTCTGCAGATAACGTTTCAGAGGTCTTGCACCATATACCGGATCATAGCCATTTTCAATTACCTGTGTTCTGGCTGCATCTGTCAGTTCCAGAGAAAGTTCCTGATCTGCCAGACGATCGCTGAGTTCTTTGACCATCAGGTCTACTATGCCGCCAATATTCTCTTTTGTCAATGGTTTAAACATAATGATCTCATCCAGACGGTTCAGGAATTCCGGACGGAAGTGCCCACGCAGGTCATTCATAACCTGTTCCTGAGCTTCTGGTTTTATTTCACCTTTTTCATCAATACCATCAAGAAGATACGGTGAACCGATGTTTGAAGTCATAATCAGAATCGTGTTCTTAAAGTCTACCGTTCTGCCCTGTGAATCTGTGATACGTCCATCATCCAGCACCTGCAGAAGTACATTAAATACATCCGGATGAGCTTTCTCAATCTCATCAAACAATACAACACTGTATGGTTTACGACGAACAGCTTCTGTAAGCTGACCGCCTTCTTCATATCCTACATATCCCGGAGGCGCTCCGATCAGACGGGACACAGAATATTTCTCCATGTACTCACTCATATCGATTCGTACCATATTCTGCTCGTCATCAAACAGAGTCTCGGCAAGTGTTTTGGCAAGTTCTGTCTTACCGACACCGGTAGGTCCGAGGAACAGGAAGGAACCGATCGGCTTGGTCGGATCTTTGATTCCTGCTTTTGAACGAAGAATGGCATCTGTTACAAGACGTACACCTTCATCCTGACCGATAACACGTTTGTGCAGTTCATCTTCAAGACCGAGAAGTTTTGTCCTCTCGCCTTCTGTCAGTTTCGTTACCGGAATGCCCGTCCAGCGTGAAATGATCCTTGCAATCTCATCATCTGTAACTGCCTCATGGACAAGGCTGCGGTCGCTTTCTTTGACCTGTTTTTCTTCTATTTCAAGCTGCTGCTGAACTTTCGGAAGTTCTCCATACTGAAGTTCGGCGGCTTTTTCCAGATCGTAATTCTGTTTTGCTTTCTGGATTTGTTTATTGATATCTTCAATCTGCTCACGTAATTTCTGGAGCTTCTCTACGGAATGTTTCTCATTATCCCACTGTGCTTTCTGAGTATTGAATGTGTCACGCATCTCTGCAAGCTCTTTCTGCAGTTCTGCAAGACGCTCTTTGCTCAGATTGTCTGTTTCTTTCTTAAGCGCAGACTCCTCAATCTCAAGCTGCATGATCTTGCGTCTCTGTTCATCCAGCTCAGTCGGCATGGAATCCAGCTCGGTCTTGATCAGGGCACATGCTTCATCAACCAGATCGATGGCTTTGTCCGGCAGGAATCTGTCTGTGATATATCTATGTGAAAGCGTAGCGGCTGCTACCAGCGCACTGTCTGTAATTTTTACACCATGGAATACTTCATATCTCTCTTTCAGTCCACGAAGGATTGAAATTGTATCTTCTACAGTCGGCTCATCTACCATAACCGGCTGGAAACGACGTGCCAGTGCAGCATCCTTTTCGATGTACTGGCGGTACTCATCAAGCGTGGTTGCACCGATACAGTGCAGCTCACCTCTGGCAAGCATTGGTTTCAGCATGTTGCCCGCATCCATCGCACCGTCTGTCTTACCGGCACCGACGATCAGATGCAGTTCATCAATGAAAAGAATGATCTCGCCTTCGCTCTTTCTTACTTCTTCAAGAACTGCTTTCAGACGCTCCTCAAACTCACCACGATATTTCGCACCTGCAACCAGTGCTCCCATATCCAGTGCAAAAATCTTCTTATCTTTCAGGCCTTCCGGGACATCACCTGCGACGATTCGCTGTGCCAGACCTTCGATAGCTGCTGTCTTACCAACGCCAGGCTCACCGATCAGAACCGGATTATTCTTGGTCTTACGTGAAAGAATACGGACGATATTTCGAATCTCTGCATCACGACCGATGACCGGATCAAGTTTCTGATTTCTTGCTTTCTCCACAAGATCCTCGCCGTATTTATTCAGTGTGTCATAGGTTGCCTCCGGGTTGTCACTGACAACTCTCTGGTTACCTCTGACAGTAGACAGCGCCTGCAAAAATCTTTCTCTGGTAATGCCAAATTCGCTGAATATCTTCTTCATGCCCGGACTTGGCTGTGTCAGCAGTGACAGAAACAGATGCTCAACAGAAACGTATTCGTCTCCCATTGCTTTTGCTTCATTTTCTGCATTTACCAGCGATTTGTTCAGATACTGCCCAAATCTCAGATCACCACCGGATACTTTGACTTTTGCATCCAGTGCTTTCTTCACTACATTGATAAAATATTCTTTATTAATATCCATCTTCTCAATCAGTTTGAGAATCAGGCTGTCTTCCTGTGTCAGCAGGGCATATAAAAGATGTTCCTGCTCCACTTCCTGATTGCCGTATTCATAAGCAACCTTTTCAAGATCCTGAACAGCCTGCACGGATTTCTGTGTAAACTTACTGATGTTCATAGGCTCTCCTCCTTATATCGTAGGAAAAGGATACCGAAATTTCTTCCTGTACCCTTAATGTTATCTTTGTTATACTGGTAATATAACACGTATTGTTAGCACTGTCAATAGGTGAGTGCTAATTATTTTGTAAAGATTGTGTGACCCTAAAATGAAAAACTAACTTCCACCCTTAGCTTATATTGTTCTACACTGTGAAATAGGGGTGGAAGTTAGTCTTGC
>CAKROE010000032.1 GCA_934371915.1 uncultured Blautia sp.
ACATACGGGGCAAAATCCCATCACCGAAGGTGATTTGGAATGGATTTTGACCAAGTTGCTGTGAACGGAGTGAACAGCAACTAAACAACAAATGCCTGTTGAAATAATAAGCAATAGGCATTGCCAATTTCGACAGAATCCCTTATAATGTGACATAGGAAAAGACATTTTTTATGGAGGGATTCCGATGGGAAAGACCGTGACGATCTGTTTTACCAATAACAAGGGCGGCAGTGGTAAATCTACTACCTGTTCGAACCTCGGTGCGGCGATGGCGCGTGCCGGCAAAAAAGTACTTCTGGTGGATGGGGATATGCAGTTGAATCTGTCGCTTGCATTCTTTCCGGAGGACTGGGTGCTTGAACATGCACAGGGAGAAAATAATCTCTATTACGCAATTGGAAAACAGGCGGATCTGACAGATTATATCGTGCATACACCGTACGAAAATCTGGATCTGGTTCCATCTTCCACACTGATGAGTTCAATTGAATATGAGCTTTTTACAAAGTGGCAGAGAGAATTTATCCTGCGAAAATGCCTGCAGAAGATCAAAGATTCCGAAGTTTATGACTACATCCTGATCGATGCACCACCGACACTTGGCGGCTGGGTAATGAATATCCTGTGTGCATCTGACAAGGTGATCATTCCTGTGGAAGCGAGCCCGTGGGGAATGTTTGGTCTGGCAAATATGTTTGAGTTTCTGAATGAAGTAAAGCAGATTTCACCGGAACTTGAGGTTGCCGGAATTGCTGTTACGAAGGTCGATACCCGTAAAAATTACTTCAAACAGACAATGGAAACCCTGCATGAGCTGGAAAGTATTTATGTATTTGAACATGTGATCCGCGTAGACAGTTCCGTAGAATGGTCTCAGGATAACAGTGTTCCGGTAGTCGAATATAAGAAATCCAGCAGAAGTGCAAAAGAATATACAGAATTGGCAGAGGAGGTTATGAATCGTGTCAGTAGGTAAAGACAGCATCCTGCGTGCAGCAAATGCAGATGCAAAAACAACAGAAGTAAAAGCAGAAGCAAAACCGGCAGAAGAAGTAAAAGCTCCGGCAAAAGCAGAGGCAGCGAAAGCACCGGCAACAAAAAAAGCTCCTGCAAAGAGAACCGCAGCAAAAAAGACAACAGCTGCGAAAAAAACAACAACCACAAAGAAGACAACGACAAGAAAGAAAACTGTGAAGACATCCGTTCTCACACCACAGAATTCTGAAGAACTTCAGGCAGCTTTTGTAAAAAATGCAGAGCCGGAAACTGTTGCAGGACCGGTTCATATCAATGAAGATCTTCCTGTATATCTTCTGTAATAAAAAATATCTGATCAATCAGAACTGTTCCTGGTTGATCAGATATTTTTTTATTCAGCAGATGTGGCAGCATCCTGTACTGCTTCATTTTCTCTGAAAATATGTCTGAAAATAAAGCGTACGATCGGACCTGCATAGATCAGCTGCCAGAAGAATGCCATTGGGAAATTCATTGCGGTTGTTTGAAGCCATACAGCGACGAACTGGCTGCCGGCATTTTTAAACAGAATTGTTGCGGCAAGACTCATAAGCGGACACATAAAAGCAACAGATGCCACGGAGATTGCAAGGATCTTGCTGAACGGATGGCTGTTTCTGAAATCAATCATACGTGCAGCGCACATGAAAGCAAGCTTGGATACAATAAAGAAATCAAGGATGAAAGCAATCGGACCCATGATCACAAGCTCATGAAATGCGGAGAGAAAAACTTCATTTGACATTCCGCCGATGTTGAGAGAGATGTTGTAACAGATCATCGCATAAACCATAAAAAATACCATGATGATCGTAAAAATAACTTCCTGAAATTTGTTTTTAGGCATAAAAAAATCCTCCTTAAAATGATTGAATTGATACACTATTGTTCATAGTAAGTTACGTGAGCATGTGTTGTTCGTTAATCATTCAGAGAGAATGTGCGTTTCCAATTAGACCATATTCAATTTTGCGTGAGTTATACTAACATATAGGCAAAGCGATGTCAACTATAAATTTATTTTGAGATGAAAAAAATAAAGTACAGATCGGTCAGACCAAAAAAGAGGATTTTGGGCGAAAAAGGTAAAAAAATTGCCCACACAATATGCCACATATTGTTTCGCGCAAGAAAAATGTTATATATTATTAACAGTTAAATAATCCGGCGAGTATGAAAATGAAAAAGAAATACCCTGATGAGCACTGAGCATTTCAGTATACATCAGGGTATTTTTTGTACTTATCAGATTAAATGTAAATGACAGAAAATCAATCTGTGTCAGTCATTTCCTTTTTTCAGATGTTCAATGATTTGCTGAAGCATTGAGATGCTTTCTTCTATGCTGTAAAAACAGTTTTCTTCCATATTTTCCAGATAGTCACGGAAAATTTCCACCAGTTTGGTTTCATTGATATTCAGTACAAGAATTTCTCCGACATTGTTTTTGAAGATCATCGTTCCGAAGTTTCCGCGGATGCAGAAATGAAGATTGGCAGGAAGATGATTCAGTGGTTTCTGAAGAAAACGGTAAGCACCGGATTCACAGCATGCACATACACCTTCCAGAACCTGTATACGTTGTGCGGTAGTCAGTGGATGATAAAAAATTTCAGGGATCTCATCTGTGCGTCCTGAACGGACAAACTGCAGAAGCCCCTCATATGTAGAATAAATAAAAAACTGCTGATTTTTTATTTTGTCCATATTCATCTGAAATGCCTGTTCAGCCAGCGGAAGGATTGATGTTGCCTGCGGAATTTCATAATTAAAGATAGCACGGAGCAGATCACCGGTAAAAAACGGTGTCAGGCAGGTTTCCGGCTGAATGCCGATCAGATCGTTTTCGGTAAATGCAGAGTCAAACATAGAACCGATCACCACAGCATGATTTTCCGGGGTGAGAGCCGCCGGAGTAAAAAAAAGTGCACACTGATCCTGGTAGGAAGTATACATGCCATGAAGCATCCGGACAATTTCGGCAGAGCGGAAAAAGATTCCGGTCTGATAGTCGGAACTGCACAGTAGGGCAGCGTCCGAAGTCAGGATCATACATGGAAAAAGATTGAAGCTGTGGTAATGTGCTTCGATCTTGTCGTAATAATAGTACAGCGAGTAATCATGCCCTGCCATATAAAGTGGGAATACGCTGTGCAGGTATTTCAGGTTGATGAGCTGATGATCATCTGTAAAGCTTGTCTCGGTTCCAACGCATATGATCTGGCTGATCTTCAGCGAATCGGAAGGATTCAGGCTTGCAAGAAGATTAAACAGGAATTTGTAGTCCGGCTGCAAAAAGAGACAGATCTCACCGGAATCACGGTCTGCTTCCGAAAGGATCATCTGATGGACATAATAGTTTATATGCTGCTGAGAAGTCAGTGAAATACAGTCGGACCGGTTTTCTGCATAAGTGACATCTGGGGTAAAAGAACAGCCGCAGAATTCTGCAGAAGGCTGATCCGGAAAATTGCAGATAAAACTTTCCACACTTTTTCTTTTATAATACACATCTGCGCCGATTCTGGCGATATCCCAGTTTTCTTTTAATTTTTGCCATTCCAGTGGAGTGAGGTGCATAAACTGCGCCATTTTTTTTATGATTTCATCAGACGGAGGATTACGCTTTCCACTGATAAATTTATACATAGTTGAACGGTCTGTATCACAGTATTTGGCCATGGAATAGACCTTGATTTTTTTGTCATCGATAAATTGACTGAGTGTGTCGGAAAAAGCAGACATATAAGAAAACTCCTCATAGATTATTCGTTATTATAAGCATAGCATGAGATGCCCGAAAAGTCCCGTATTTATTGAAAAACAGTGAAAAAATTCTTTCAAAAAATCCATCAGGATCAGAGAATGGATGTCGAATTTTGTATGAAAAACACGAATAATATATGCAAAAATGACGCTGTAAGATGCAATTCTGGAAGTTGTATACTCAATTACGCGCTGATAAACTATAGGTGTCACAGAAAACGGGGTAATGCTGAAACAGAAAGACATAAAAACTGTGACAAATATGAAAAAGGAGGAAGGGAGAAAAACGGAATGTTAAAAGGAATAAGAAAGATAATGACATTCCTGTTGACGTTGGCTGTAGTCTTATCCTTCATCTGCCAGACAGATCCGCAGATTTTTGCACAGAGTCCGGATGTTACTGACGATGAAGCAGAGGTGGCTGTTCAATCTGATGAGACGGCACTCCCTGAAGATGAGCAGTCGGCCGGTGAGGAGACTCAGGAAGAAGTTACGAAAGAAGAAACGAAAGAAGAAACGCAGGTAAAAACTCCGGTGGCAGAGACGACGCAGATGCAGAACACAGATGTGGACGAGCATCAGGGGATGGCAACGGAGCAGGCAGAAGCTGATCTGACAGATGGAGTCGGAAATTCAGAGACAAGTACAGACGAAGCCGGTTCGATCAGTGTAACGTCGATCATCATCGACCCGGAATCGCATTTTACGCTAACCTGTCGTTTTTACAGAACAGAAGATAAATCAGAAGATCCGATTAATACCCAGATCCTTTCTGAAAATGAAATTCCGGTAAAACCGCAGACACCGGCGCCATCCGGCGAAAATGCAGATAAGAAAAAATTCCTGGGGTGGTTTCGGGAAGACGGAACGGAATTTACAGCAGAGGATTTTTTGAAAACAGGTGCACAGATTGCCGGAAAACAGGACGGTAAGCTCAAAGAAAATGTGGAACTCGATCTTTTTGCAAAGTTCAGTAATGTACATTATGTTTATTACAAAACAGATAATGGAGAGCATGGAAGAATCCTTCATACAGAAGCATTGGCAGATGGTGAAAAAATTATACCTGTTTCAGAAAATTATGGATACAAAGCAGAGGTTGGATATGTATTTGTCGGATGGTCCGGAAATTCAGAGTCCAATCAACCGGACAGTGAATATACGATCAACAGCACAGATGGTGATTTTGTCCTTTATCCGGTAGTAAACAAAGCAAGCTGGATACGCTTTGTATCAAATGGTGGAACGGCAGTAGATCCACAGCTGGTTTCCTGTGGTGAGAACTCACAGAATCCTTCTGATCCTGTGAAAGCCGGATATATATTTGACGGATGGTTCACCGATGAAGCCTGCAGTCAGGCATACACGTTTGGACAGACGGTAGAAACAGATCTTACTTTGTATGCGAAATGGAGAGAAGGAACTGCCGGTTACAAGGTTGTGTATTGGAAAGAAACGTTGACGACGGGTGTATATGATTATGTCAGTCAGGAGTCGGCAAGCGGTGCGACCGGAAGTACTGTGAAAGCAGATACTTATGGAAATGCCACAGGTTATTCCTGTTTTCATTATGATTCAAAGGCATCAAAAGATGTGACGATCGCAGGTGACGGATCTACGGTATTGAATGTACGGTATGCGAGAAATTCTTATGTGTTTAAATTCCATCTGAATGACGGAAATGGAAGTATTCAGATCGGAGGAAAGACATATACAGGCAGTAATTATTCGTTTACTGCAAAATATGGTGAAGCGATCGCAGACAGATGGCCGGCCGGAAATGAGGTACAGTACAATAACAGTGGTTGGGGATGGAACTGGTATTTTAATGGATGGAAAGGCGGAAAAAATACAGAAATACTTAAAACATCAAAGCGTCAGACGGTTACAGAGGATTTGATAAGGACAGATAAAGACAATGAAATACAGAATTATACAGCAGACTGGCAATCGGATCTGTATAAATTGGATGTACGTTATTGGGGACAGAATGTAGACGATGATGAATATACAGAATTAACAGATTACAGCCAGTTTGTATATGTGGCAGGAGCTTTTAATCCCAAAAATATTGCGGGATATGATTATGAGAAGCAGGAAGTGACCGATGGTGGAAGGAAAAATGCAGACCAAACGTATAATTTTTATTACACACGAAAAACATACGACCTCCAATTCTACAATGTCAGTCAGAAACCGGTAAAAACAGTTCAATCTATTCGTTTTGAGAAGGATATTTCTGATCAGGACTGGACACCGCAGCCGCCGGATTCACTTCCGGAATATATGACGGAATTTGCAGGATGGTATACAACTCCGGGATGTGAAGAGGGTTCTGAATTTTCTTTTGATAATGCAAAAATGCCGGCATCCAATCTGGCACTTTATGCAAAGTGGAGAGCAAAGACGATCACAGTTACGTTTGTGACCGGGGAGAATGCAACACAGATTCCGGAACAACAGTTTGAAGCAAACCATGTGGCGCAGAAGCCGGAAGATCCGGAGAGGACACATTACAGGTTTGTCGGCTGGACAACGGATGAAGCAGGAACGCAGCCGTTCAACTTTGATCAGATTCTCACGAAGGATCTTACGTTGTATGCGCAGTGGGCAAACGAGGGCAGTTACACACTTACTTATGATGCGAATAACGGGACAGCAAATTCTCTGACATTGCTTGATACCGGACGCTATGCGGGTGGTGCCAAAGTAAAGATGGCGGGAATCCCGAAAGACTGGGCGGTGCCGGAAAACTCGAAAGGATTTCTCTGCTGGAATACAGAGGCAGATGGTACCGGCACAGATTATTATCCGGGGAATGAATTTGTGATGCCGGAAGAGGATGTGATCCTTTATGCAAAATGGACACAAAAAAGGAAAACAACTCTTACTTATAATTACAATGGCGGTATGGTAAATGGAGAGAAAAAAGCAGACGATGTTGTGGAAATCGAAAATCCGAATGAGAACTATACAATCAATAACGATTGTGCTGATGTAAAGATGAGCGGATATTACTTCGCCGGCTGGAGCACTTCTGCGGACGGAAGCGATGGAGTCCTTCTGAAGAAAGGCGATGTGATCCGAATTGATACATTGGATGAAGAAAGCAACGTGCTTTATGCGCAGTGGAAAGAAGAGACACCTGCTCCGATGGGTATCACAGATGAGCCACTTCCGTTTGCAGTGATGTTACTTGCCGGAATCGGCATGGCGGGATTTCTGCTGAAACCGATACGGCGGAAAAAATAAAAATCGGAGAAAAATATGAGAGCACTTCGTAATTTTCTGATCAGGCTGTTTTTACTGATCACGGTGATCGCGATTCTTTTTGGAGTGGTATTTGGGCTGACGCCTATGGCAAATGCAGATATGCAGCCGGCGGTATGTGCGGGAGATCTGATGCTTTATTACAGACTGGACAAGAATCTGAAAAGTGATGATGTCGTGGTATTCCAAAAAGAAGGTATACAGTACACCGGACGGATCGTGGCAGTCCCCGGAGATGTTGTGGAGATTACGGATGAGTCCGATTTAATGGTCAATGAAAGTACGGTGACGGAAGAAAATATTTTTTATACGACACCGGCATATGATTCAGAGGTGGAATATCCGCTGACGCTGAAAGAAGATCAGTATTTTATTCTCTGCGACAGCAGGGAAGGGGCAAAGGACAGCCGGTCTTTCGGGGCAGTTGAAACAGGTGAAATAAAAGGAAAAGTCATTACCATCGTACGCCGTTCAGGTATCTGATGGATGAGTGACGGAGCAGCAAAAAAAGATTACAGACAGGATAAGGTGAGAGTATGTGGCGGGATATAAAAGGATATGAAGGACTATATGAGATAAACGAAAATGCAGTTGTCCGCAGAGTGGACGGCACTGGAATTGACGGGAGAAAGGTTTCTACGCATGTGGTTGTGTCTTCGCGTACGAAAAAAGGGACACGTTACATTGCACTCTGGAAGGAAGGCGGACGCAGAACCTATATGCTCCATAAACTTTATGCGACAGCATTTCAAATGTCAGAAAATGAGGCAATACGGAGGCTGTACCGTGGTTTTACCGGAAACGGAGAAGCAATCCACAATGTATGCGGAACGCTTCTTGAAAGTCTGAAACTTTACGAAAAAGAACAGGCGGAAGGACTGAATCGGAATGACGAGATTCTGTATATCCGTCAATTCCTGGAAGAGCTGAAGACAGACATGGAAGAAAAAAACAGGTATCTGGAAGATGTTCCGCAGAGGATGGCAGAGATGTAGCAATAAAAAGATTTAAGGAGGAAGTAAGTATGATGAGCAAAGCGAAATTTATGAAAAAAATGGCAGCTGTTGTAATGGCTGGTGCGATGATGACGGTAATGGCTGTGCCGGTCATGGCAGCAACCGGTCCGATCGGCGAAGGAGTTGACGGACTTAAAATTTCAAAAACACTGGAAAAATATGAAAATTCCTATACACCGAATACAACTTTTAGTTTCGAGATTGCTCCGGGAGTTGCGGATCCGGACAATAAAGTAGAAGCCGGCCCTGCAGGCGGTGTAACTTTTGCGAATGGATCGACAACAGGAAGCATTGGTTTTTCATCCGCAAAAAGTGATATCGGGAATAAACAGGAAACGAAGGATGCAACACTTACGGTCAATGCATCATTGTTCGCTGAACCGGGAATTTACCGTTATGTGATTAAAGAGGCTTCGACAAGTGGATTTGAAGGCATTGTTTATTCTACAGAAAAAAAGATTCTGGATATCTACAAATATTCAGATGGTTCTTTTGACTACCGCTTCTTTGATGAGGCAACCGGGGACAAACTGTCGGAAGCAAATTTTACAAACACATATAATCATACAGAAGGACAGGTACAGGATCTGACGGTATCAAAGACAGTAACCGGTAAGCTTGGTAATCTGTCAAAAGAATTTGCGTTTAATATTGCAATAAACAGCAGCAATAACGATGAAGTATATTATGTTACAAAAAATGGTGAAACAGCAATTGAACAGTGGGATGGAAGCAGTACAGCAATCACACTGAAATCCGGTGACAGTGTTACCATCTATGGCCTTTCTGCAAATGATTCTTATACCATTACAGAGGTCGAGGCAAATGCGAATGGTTATACAACCAGCATTGCAAATGCAGGCTCTTCTAAAGATGGTACTGCTACCGGAAGCATTACGGCAGATACGAATGTCAGCTATACAAATACAAAAGACGCAACACCTCCGATGGGTATCGTAATGGATATTGCTCCATATGCGATCATGGTAGTGGCAGCCTTTATCCTTGGCTTTGCATTCCTTCGCGTCAGACATTACGGAAAAAAATGAAAATAATTGTTTTTGTAGCAAAGACAGGTGACTGGCTGGTCAGTTTCGTGGCGGCAATTCTGGCAACTGTGATGCTTTTGTACGGCGGCTATGCCCTGTGGGATACGGCAATGCTGTATCAGGGGGCGTTTGTTTCTCAGGATCTGATGAAATATAAACCGTCTGTGTCAGTGGATGCGGATGATGCAAGCCTGGAAGAACTTCTGGCAATCAATCCGGATGTCCGTGGCTGGCTGACGATAGATGGAACCCATGTGGATTATCCAATCGTACAGGGCGAAGACGATATGGAATATGTAAATAAAGATGTGTATGGAGAGTTTTCACTGTCAGGGACCGCTTTTTTGGACAGTGAAAACACATCAGATTTCAGCGACTGTTATAATCTGCTCTTTGGGCATCATATGGCAAATGGTGCCATGTTTGGGGATGTGGTCCGTTTTACTGACAGAACTTATTTTGAAAAGCATCAGACCGGACGACTTTTTTATCCGGATGGAAGCAGCGTCAAAATTACTTTGTATGCCTGTCTTCAGACAGATGCCTATGACAGTCTGGTGTACCGGCCGGAAGTCAGGAAGCAGGAAAACATGGCAGAACTCCTTGCATATATCCAAAAAGAAGCTGTGCAGTGCCGGGACATCGGAATTACTGAGCATGATCAGCTGATCGGGCTGTCGACCTGTGCTGAGGCAGAAACAAATGGCCGTGTGATCCTATTTGGGCGGCTTGAAAAAGAAAAGCAGGTGAATCAGACATGATAGAAAAATTAAAAAAGTTATGCAGGCTGATCTGCATTTCGGTGCTGATCGGGATACTGCTCTTTCCGGGTCAGGTGATGGCGGATACAGGAGAAAACAGCTGCCGGGTCACACTTCCGGTCTCGGTTATTTACAGAAACCAGAACAGCGCAGACCGCAGAGTTTTTGAGTATGTGCTCTCTGCAAAGGAAAGCAGTGTACCGATGCCGCAGGAGACAGAACTTCATATTACAGTCTCAAATGGAGCGGGCAGAGGTTTATTTGGAGCAATCGAATATATGGAACCCGGGGAATATCATTATGAAATTTCCCAGAAAGGCGGTTCTGTAAAGAATATAAGATATGATAAGAGTACCTATGAGGTGACAGTATATGTCCTGAATGATGGACTGGGTGGACTCGTATCAGAAGTCTGGGCATCGAAGAATGGGAGTGGAAGTAAAACGGATGCAATTCAGTTCGTGAATACAGGACTGACTGCAAAAAAGCCTGCTGCGACACCGGTCACTACCCGGATGCCGGCAGTAAGACCGACTGCAGCGCTGAGAAGAGCAACGACTGTGCAGGGAAGACCGGGCGGCAGTACGACGGCTGTTTCACACAGTGTGAAAACAGCATCCAGTCCCAAGACGGAAGATAATACACCGCTTGAAGTATTTGTCGGAATTCTTGTACTTTCGGGCGTGATGGCAGCGGCGATACTGGTACTCCGAAAACGGCAGAAAAAGCAGTAAAAGAGAAGAGAAAATTTGCTGTGGCAATGTTCCTGAAAATATCATAATACAAAAATACCGGTGGAATCGAATCAACGTTCCACCGGTATCTGTAGTTCCGGTAAATATTCCCTTAACAAAAAGAGTTGGAATGATCATTCATCCCAACCCTCATAAAATCTGATATTTACGGAAATATTCCGGACAATGTCTCCGTCCTGAAGTTCCAGATCATCCTCATCGGAAACTGGCGGAAGCTGGCAGTCATCCTCGTCAAGTTCGAGTGTGATCCAGTTGTAGGCAGCTGCATTTGCTTCTTCGATGGCTTCGTCAAGAGTGTCTCCTTCACCGTAACAGTCTTCAAGATCAGGGAAAAATCCCCGGTAAGTTCCTTTGTCAGTTTTGCGGAAAACCGCAGGATAAATAAATTTCATAGTGGATAAGCTCCTTTTTATGATACGACAGTGCCTGTATGGCGCTGCTTTTTTCTCTTCGCCTATTATATCATATTCTCTGAAGTTTAAAAGAGGAGAATCATAAAGTTGGAAATAAAAAAATGTGAAATCTGTCTAACCCTATTGACAATTAAAAAAAATCATGATATTTTATAGAAAATTCAATTTAATCAGTTAAACCGTTGAAGCGGAGATAAAAGCTGTTGTGCGCGCACAGAGAATCCGGGTGGGTGAGAGCCGGGTGGAAATGCAGGCTGCTAAATGGACCGCTGAGGGCACAGGGAAAGGTAGCAACATACTTAGTATTCTGTGACGTAGGGCATACGTAAGTTGCCGGGAATATGCAGGTATTCCGCAAAGCGCACGAGTCATTTCGTGAATCAAGGTGGCACCGCGGGTGAAGTTTATTGCTCGTCCTTGACAGAGGAATCTTTGTCATGGACGGGCTTTTTATGTTACAGGAAATTATTCTGTATTATTCCAATAACGTAAATATGCTCCGCTTTATCAGACACATTCTAAGAAATGCATCAGGAGGAGGTAAAGATACATGTATCCTACACTGGAAAACATTAGAGAGATCGCAGCAAAAGGACAGTACAAAAGAGTTCCGGTCTGCCGGGAAGTGTATGCAGACAGATATACACCGGTAGAAGTTATGAGAACTTTAAGGAAGGCAAGCAGACATTGTTATCTGCTGGAAAGTGCCAGCCAGACAGAAGTGTGGGGACGCTATTCTTTCCTCGGATACGAACCGGTGATGGAAATTACCTGCACAGACGGATACATGAAGATCCGCCATACAGAAGTGGGCAATGATGAGGTGGTTACGAAACAGGTTACACATCCGGGAGACACTTTAAGAGAGATTTTGAAAGAATATAAAAGCCCGGTGATGGAAGAAATGCCTCCGTTTACCGGTGGGCTGGTAGGATATTTTTCTTACGATTATATCAAATACAGCGAGCCGAAATTAAAGCTGGGAGAGCACGAAGATCCGGATTTCAGGGACATGGATCTGATGTTATTTGATCAGGTAATTGCGTTTGACCATTATCGTCAGAAGGTACTTCTGATCACAGGAGTGATGCTTGATGACCTTGAAAAATCTTACCAGAAAGCAGAAAAAAAGCTTCAGGAAATGGCAGATCTGATACGCGACGGAGAAAAAGAGGAGTTCCCTTCATTGAAGCTGGCATCTGAGATCAAACCACAGTTTCCAAAAGAAAAATACTGCAGTATGGTTGAAAAAGCAAAGCATTATATCCATGAAGGCGACATTTTTCAGGTCGTGCTTTCCAATCCAATGAGGGCGAAAGCAGAGGGAAGCTTATTTGATACTTACAGAGTTTTAAGAGCAACAAACCCGTCACCGTATATGTTCTATTTTTCCAGTGATGATATCGAACTTGCAGGTGCATCACCGGAGACACTGGTAAAGCTTGAGGACAAAAAACTGACAACATTTCCTCTTGCCGGAACAAGACCGAGGGGTAAGACAAGAGAAGAAGATCAGGAGCTGGAAGCCGGACTTTTAAAAGATGAAAAGGAACTTGCAGAGCACAATATGCTGGTCGATCTTGGACGAAATGATATCGGCAGAATCAGTAAGATCGGAACCGTAGAAGTCGAAAAATACATGACTGTGGAACATTTTTCACAGGTTATGCACATCGGTTCCACGGTTGCAGGTGAACTCAGAGAGGACAAAGATGCAATAGACGCCGTTGATTCCATCCTTCCGGCAGGAACACTTTCCGGAGCACCGAAGTTCCGCGCATGCCAGATCATCGAAGAACTGGAGCAGAGTAAACGCGGCATCTACGGAGGCGCTATCGGTTATCTGGATTTTGCCGGAAACCTTGATACCTGCATTGCAATACGACTGGTATACAAGAAAAAAGGTGAGATCTGTATTCGGTCCGGAGCCGGAATTGTGGCGGACAGTGTTCCGGAAAAAGAATTCGAGGAATGCTGCAACAAGGCGAGAGCGGTTGTACTGGCAATCGAGAAAGCACAGGAGGGACTGGAATGATCGTACTGATTGATAATTATGACAGCTTTTCTTACAACGTATATCAGCTGATCGGTTCCGTAGAGCCGGATATAAAAGTTGTACGAAATGATGAATACAGCGTAAAAGAAATTGAAGAAATGAAGCCGGAAGCACTGATTCTCTCACCGGGACCGGGTAGACCGGCAGATGCAGGAATCTGCATTGATGCGATTCGATATTTCGCCGGAAAAATACCGATCCTTGGTATCTGCCTTGGACATCAGGCAATTTGTGAAGCTTTCGGCGGGGAAGTCTCCTATGCAAAAGAACTGATGCATGGAAAGAAAAAGAACATTTATACGGTTGGAAAGAGCCCTCTTTTTGAAGGACTCGGGGACAGCTTTCAGGCAGCAAGATACCATTCACTGGCGGCAGTAAGAGAAAAATTACCGGATGTTTTAAGGGTTACTGCCGAGGCGGAAGACGGTGAAATCATGGCTGTGGAACATACAGAATATCCGATTTTCGGAGTACAGTTTCATCCGGAATCTGTCATGACACCGGATGGAAAAGTGATGGTGGAAAACTTTATGAATACCAGGGTGAAAAATTCTAAATGCTGACCATGCTTGCATGGAGAAGCATTTGAATTTAGAACCCGCCAAACATGAGAAAGTAGTGATTTACAAAGTAAATCTACGGATTTCGAATGTTTGCAGAATTGTAAGAGTTGCAGAGCAACGGAACAATTCGTAGGTATTCATAAAAGATTATGAATTTGGTATTAAAAAAGTAATCAGGAGGAAATTAGAATGATCAAAGAAGCAATCGTAAAACTTTCAAAAAAAGAAGATCTGACATATCAAGAAGCAGAAACAGTTATGGATGAAATCATGAGCGGACAGGCAACAGCGGTACAGATGTCTTCCTATCTGACGGCACTTTCCATGAAAGGCGAGACGATCGATGAGATCACTGCATCTGCAGCAGGAATGCGTGCACACTGTATTAAATTACTGCATGATCTGGATGTACTTGAAATTGTCGGAACAGGTGGCGACGGGGCCAATTCTTTCAATATTTCCACTACTTCTTCACTGGTTATTGCAGCAGGCGGAGTGCCGGTTGCCAAACACGGAAACCGTGCAGCATCCTCAAAAAGCGGTGCGGCAGATGTGCTTGAAGCACTTGGTGTAAATATTACGATTCCACCGGAAAAGAGTGCAGAACTCCTCAAAAAAATCAATATCTGTTTTCTGTTTGCACAGAATTATCATATCGCAATGAAGTATGTGGCACCGATCCGTAAAGAACTTGGAATCCGTACAGTATTCAATATTCTCGGACCTTTAAGTAATCCTGCGGGCGCAAATATGGAGCTAATGGGAGTATTTGATCAGGCACTTGTAGAGCCACTTGCACAGGTAATGGCAAAGCTTGGCGTGACAAAAGGAATGGTCGTATTCGGACAGGATAAGCTGGATGAGATTTCAATGAGCGCGCCTACGTCTGTTTGTGAAATCAAGGATGGCTGGTTCCAGTCTTATGAGATCACGCCGGAGCAGTTCGGTTACGAAAGATGTTCCAAAGATGATCTTGTAGGTGGTACTCCGGCAGAAAATGCTGAGATCACAAAGGCAATTTTAAGAGGAGAAGAGAAAGGACCGAAGCGTCAGGCAGTATGCTTAAATGCGGGTGCAGCACTCTATATTGCAGGCAAAGCTGAGACAATGGAAGCCGGTGTCCGTATGGCTGAAGAACTGATTGACAGTGGTGCAGCACTGAAAAAACTGGATGAATTTATCGCCTGCTCAAACGCGTAAGTGTTATAATAGGAAGGTCAGAATATTGTTCCGAATGAAAGGATTGGATATCTGAACTTTATAAGAAAAGGAAACCTGTTATTATGAATATATTGAATGAGATTGCCGAAAAGACGAGAGAGCGTATTGAAAGAGATAAAAAAGAAATGTCCCGTGAAGATCTGATCAACGAGATCCGCCAGAAAAAAGTCCAGATGCTTCTGAATCCGTTGATCCAGTCTGAAACGGCAAAAACACCACACAGTTTTTACCAGGCACTGAAAAAACCGGGAATGTCTTATATCTGCGAGGTCAAAAAAGCCTCCCCGTCAAAGGGACTGATCGCATCGGATTTTCCGTATCTGGAGATTGCGAAAGAGTATAAAGCAGCCGGAGCAGCGGCTATTTCCTGCCTGACAGAGCCGTTTTATTTTCAGGGTTCAGATCAGTATCTGTGGGAAATTGCATCGGAAGTAGACATTCCGGTCCTTCGAAAAGACTTCGTAATCGATGATTATATGATTTTGCAGGCAGCCGCATATGGAGCCGCAGCCGTACTTCTGATCTGTGCGCTTCTGGATGATAAACAGCTTCGTGAATATCGTGAAATGGCAGAAGACCTTGGTATGGATGCGTTGGTCGAAGCACATGACGAGGAAGAAGTAGAGCGTGCAATAAAGAGTGGAGCAAGGATCATTGGTGTCAATAACCGTGATCTCAAGACATTCGAAGTAGATATGCAGAACAGTATCCGGCTTCGCAAACTTGCACCGGACAATGTGATTTTTGTATCTGAAAGCGGTATCCGAACATCAGAAGATATTAAAAAATTACATGAAAATCAGATTGAAGCTGTGCTGATCGGAGAGACACTGATGCGCAGTCCGGATAAAAAAGCAGCACTGGAGGAACTGAACGGAGCACCTTTAGAAGAAGCATAAGTACATAGAGATACAGGAAATGAAAACAGAAAATTTCAGCAAAACAAAGATTAAAATATGTGGTTTAAGACGCAGGGAAGATATCCTTGCAGTCAATGAAGCGAATCCTGATTATTGTGGATTTATCGTTGAATTTCCCAAAAGCTTCCGCAGTGTGACAGCAGATGAGGTAAGAGAACTGGTGAAGGATCTTTCACCGGAAATTCAGCCGGTCGGGGTGTTTGTCAATGCGTCAATGGAACTTGTAAGGTCACTTTTAGATGATGGAACACTTGCCATGGCACAGCTTCACGGACAGGAGAATGAGTCTTATATCGCAGAATTAAAAGCACATACAGATAAGCCGGTCATCAAAGCTTTTTCCATAAAAACAGCCGATGATATGGAGAATGCATTGCAGAGTCCGGCAGATTATATCCTGCTTGATCAGGGCAGCGGCGGAACCGGCAAGACATTTGACTGGTCTTTGATTCCAAAGATTGAACGTCCATTTTTCCTTGCAGGAGGAATCGGGGAAGAGAATCTTGAGCAGGCAATCCGGGAGATTCACCCGTTTGCGGTGGACTTGAGCAGCAGCGTGGAGACAGAAAAGTGGAAAGATCCGGAAAAGATCCGAAGAGCTGTGGATATTGTAAGAAAAGCAGTACAGGATTAGAGAAGAGATTGCAGAGAAACAAGAATATTTTGAAGGAAAACATAGAGGAGGAAATCAAGCAAATGTCTAAAGGAAGATTTGGAATACATGGAGGGCAGTACATTCCGGAGACACTGATGAATGCAGTGCTGGAACTGGAAGAGGCCTATAATCACTATAAAGACGATCCGGAATTTAACCGTGAACTGACCGATTTGCTTAATAATTACGCAGGACGTCCGTCCCGTTTGTATTATGCTGCACACATGACAGAAGACCTTGGCGGAGCCAAAGTTTACCTGAAACGAGAGGATTTAAACCACACAGGAGCACATAAGATCAACAACGTTCTCGGACAGGTTCTGCTTGCTAAAAAGATGGGAAAAACGCGTGTCATCGCAGAGACAGGTGCCGGACAGCATGGTGTTGCAACGGCAACGGCAGCTGCTCTTATGGGCATGGAATGTGAAGTTTTTATGGGTAAAGAAGACACGGAACGCCAGGCATTAAACGTGTACAGAATGCGCCTTCTGGGAGCAAAAGTACATGCCGTTACATCAGGAACTGCGACCTTAAAAGATGCTGTTTCCGAGACTATGAGAGAGTGGACAAACCGTATTTCCGACACACATTATGTACTCGGCTCTGTCATGGGTCCGCATCCGTTCCCGACGATCGTACGTGATTTTCAGGCTGTTATTTCTAAAGAAATCAAAGAACAGATCCTCGAAAAAGAAGGAAAACTTCCGGATGCCGTACTTGCCTGTGTCGGTGGCGGTTCCAATGCAATCGGTACATTTTATAACTTTATCGAGGATGAAGGTGTGCGTCTGATTGGCTGTGAAGCGGCTGGCCGTGGTGTAAATACAGCAGAGACAGCAGCAACGATCGCAACCGGAAAACTTGGTATTTTCCATGGAATGAAGTCTTATTTCTGCCAGGATGAATATGGTCAGATTGCACCGGTTTATTCAATCTCAGCAGGGTTGGATTACCCGGGTGTCGGACCGGAACATGCACATCTTTATGATATCGGACGTGCGGAATATGTGCCGGTAACAGATGATGAAGCGGTAGATGCATTTGAATATCTGTCCAGAACAGAGGGCATCATTCCGGCAATCGAAAGTGCTCACGCTGTGGCTTATGCAAGAAAAATCGTACCACAGATGCGCAAAGATCAGATTGTAGTTATTACAATTTCAGGACGTGGAGATAAGGACTGTGCGGCAATCGCACGTTACAGAGGGGAGGATATCCATGAATAAGAGAATTACAGAAGCATTTGCAAAAGGAAAAGCATTTATCCCGTTTGTTACCTGTGGGGATCCATCTCTTGATGTTACTGAAAAAATCGTTTATGCAATGGAAGAAGCCGGTGCAGATTTGATTGAACTCGGCATTCCTTTTTCTGATCCGACAGCAGAGGGACCGGTAATTCAGGGGGCGAATTTACGTGCTTTATCTGGTGGGGTTACAACTGATAAAGTATTTGATATGGTAGAAAAAATCCGTAAAAATACATCAATTCCGATGGTATTTATGACGTATGCGAATGTTGTTTTTTCTTACGGAGTGGAGCGTTTTTGTAAGAAAGCAGCGGAAGTGGGAATGGACGGGATGATCCTTCCGGATGTGCCGTTTGAGGAAAAAGAGGAGTTTGCATCTGTAGCAGAGAAGTACGGACTGGATCTGATTTCTCTGATTGCACCGACCTCCCATGAGCGTATTTCTATGATCGCAAAAGAGGCAGAAGGATTTGTTTATTGTGTATCTTCTCTTGGTGTTACAGGTATGAGAAGCCAGATTACGACAGATATCGGAGCGATGGTTCAGCTTGTAAAAGCGCAGAAAGATATTCCGTGTGCGGTCGGTTTTGGAATTTCTACACCGGAGCAGGCAAAGAAGATGGCAACACAGGCGGATGGTGTGATTGTAGGATCGGCTATTGTGAAGCTGTGTGAAACCTATGGGGAAGATTGCGTGCCATATGTCGGAGAGTATGTGAAGAGCATGAAGGATGCAATAAGATAGATAAAGGATTCCCGGTGAGGGGAATATTATAAACTCCAGTGGAGGGGCTCGCCTGTGAGGTATCCTCTGAACGTGGTTCAATTCAAAAATTCTAAAGTATCAGGAAGTACAGAACTTTGCTAGAAGCGATACAGAAAAGTGCTGAACTCGCATCAAAGATGCTCAGACAGCAGCATTTTCTGTATCAACGCAAAAACCTGTACATTCCGATACTTGGACGAATTTTTTCAAGCGAACCAGATTCAGAGGATACTCGCGGCGAGCTCCCTGCCGCTGGAGTTTTTTGTCCCGGTGCACCGTACTTTATTTTGGGTAATGTGTTGGAATCGAAAACGCAGCATTATTTAATGTACCTGTACATGAGGTACCGTTTTCCGTTATATAACAAATGATTAATTTTTGTTACTGTTCACACGTAATATCCCGCGAGGTGTTTTGCCATGAATATGGCAAAATCCCGAGACATACGGGGCAAAATCCCATCACCGAAGGTGATTTGGAATGGATTTTGACCAAGTTGCTGTGAACGGAGTGAACAGTAACTAATTTTTATAAAATTTTCGCCATTTTCGCTTGCTTGTAAATGAAACTTCTTCATGTTATGATATGAATTAGTAAACTATTGTTAGTGGGAGTAAATACTATATACAGGTGAGAGGGGTATGGCATGGAATTCCAGCATGAACTGGTGATCCCGGATGAGGGGCTGCCATTTAAATTCTTTTTGTTTGAGGGAAGTCAGGGTAATTATGTACGGGAAAAGCACTGGCACACATCCGTCGAGATTTTTGCGGTGATGGAAGGTTCGCTGACATTTTACCTGAATGACGAGAAGCATCCGCTGAAGGCGGGAGAGCTGATGATCATTAATTCAAATGAAGTGCATTCAATTGATTCACCGGAGGAAAACCATACGGCAGTTTTGCAGATTCCGCTGAAACAGTTTGAAGATTATTTTACGGCACACCGTTTTATCCGTTTTGCGGGAAGCATATCGGAAATGGACGGGAAGCTTTCAAAACTTGTGCGTGAAATGTATAAACTTTACGGCAAACGCGGAACCGGGTATGAGTTTAAAATCCGTTCTTTTTATTATGATGTGTTGTATCTTCTGGTCAATCATTATCGTCTTGATGAGGTAGGGGAGCAGGAAGTACGTCACAGCCGACGTCTGGATGCGCTTGCAAGAATCACTTCCTATATGAGAGAACATTATCAGGAAGAATTGAAATTGACTGAAGTAGCGAACATGTTTGGCTACTCGGATGCATATTTATCCAGAATGTTCCAAAAATATGCGAATGTCAATTTTAAGACATACCTGCAGGATATTCGCATGACTTACGCATACAGAGAATTATTGAATACCGACAAGACGATCAGCCAGATTGCACTGGACAATGGATTCAGCAGCAGCCGCGCATTTACAAGGGAATTCCAGAAGCGTTACGGCATTTTGCCGAGTGAACTTGGCAAAGCAGAAAAAGAATAAAGAAAGATGAAACAGGCGCTCTTACAGGCGCTTGTTTTTTTGAAATTTTTACAAATGTTTTGACAACTAAAAAAATACAAGGTCAAAAAAGTGCACTAAAGAGGACAAAAAAACTGGCGCAATCGAAGGCGCCTCATGCTATACTGAATTCAACATAAAAATAAAGGAGGTAACTTCAGGTGAGGATTCAGAATGTAGCAGATGACGCGTTCCGTAGATATGGTAAAGTACTGGAGGGGTATGATTTTACGGAACTTCTGAAGGAAATGAAACACACTCCGGTTCCGGAGGACGTGACTTATGTTCCTTCCGTAGAAGAAATGGAAGCACTGCCGGTTGCAAAAGAACTGCAGAACAAGGGATATGGCGGTCTGCCGATCGAAATCGGATATTGCAACGGACATAACAAGAAATTAAACGGTCTGGAATACCACCGCAGCTCTGAGATCAACGTTGCAGTGACAGACCTTGTATTGCTGATCGGACATCAGCAGGATGTGGAGAAAGATTTTACATATGACACATCAAAAGTAGAGGCTTTTCTTGTTCCGGCAGGAACTGCAATTGAAGTATATGCAACTACACTGCATTATGCACCATGCCATGTAAATGAAAGCGGTTTTCAGTGCGTCGTTGTCCTTCCGAAAGGAACCAACACAGAACTGACTTTTGAAACAGCTTCCGAGGGAGAGGACAAGCTCCTCACAGCGAAGAACAAATGGCTGATCGGTCACGAAGAAGCAGCTATCGAAGGTGCATTCAACGGACTGAAAGGTGCAAATGTAGGAATCGACTGATTGGATTAAATAACAGAACTCAAAAATATATTTTATATAATATGGAGGAATTTATATCATGAATAATATACCAGTAGTAAAACTTGGAATCATTGCAGTAAGCCGTGACTGTTTCCCGATTCAGCTCTCCGAGAAGAGACGCGCAGCAATCAAAGCAGCTTATAAAGGAGAACTTTATGAATGTCCTGTAACTGTTGAGAACGAAAAAGACATGGAAAAAGCTCTCGAAGACGTAAATAAAGCAGAGTGTAACGCACTGGTTGTTTTCCTTGGAAACTTCGGACCGGAAACACCGGAGACTCTGATTGCAGAAAGATTTGACGGACCGTGCATGTATGTTGCAGCAGCAGAAGGCGACGGTGATATGATCAACGGACGTGGTGATGCTTACTGTGGTATGCTGAACTGCTCCTATAACTTAAAGATGCGTCATCTTGAAGCGTACATTCCGGAATATCCGGTTGGAACAGCAGATGACATTGCAAAAATGATCGGTGATTTTGTACCGGTTGCACGTGCCGTTATCGGTGTTCGTAACCTCAAGATCATTACATTCGGACCACGTCCGCAGGATTTCTTTGCATGTAATGCACCGATCAAAGGTCTTTATGAGCTGGGCGTTGAAATTGAAGAAAACTCCGAACTTGACCTTCTCGTTGCTTTCAAAGAGCATGAAAACGATCCTCGTATCCCGGAAGTTTGTGCAGATATGGCAAAAGAAATGGGTGAAGGAAGATATTACGAAGACCTCAATGCAAGAATGGCACAGTTCGAACTTACTCTTCTTGACTGGGCAGAAACTCATAAAGGTGCAAGAAAATATGTTGCATTTGCTGATAAATGCTGGCCTGCATTCCCGTCACAGTTCGGATTTGAGCCTTGCTATGTAAACAGCCGCCTTGCTTCCAGAGGTATTCCGGTATCCTGTGAAGTTGATATCTACGGCGCACTTAGCGAATACATCGGACTTTGCATTTCCAACGATGCTGTTACTCTGCTTGATATCAACAACTCTGTTCCGAAATATATCTATGATGAAGATATCGTAGGAAAATATGATTACAAACTGACAGATACATTCATGGGCTTCCATTGCGGAAATACTCCTGCATGCAAGATGTGCGAATCCAGAGCCGTTAAATATCAGCTCATCCAGCACAGACTTCTTGAGCCGGCAGGATCTGAGCCAGACTTTACAAGAGGAACTCTTGAAGGTGATATCGCTGCTTCTGATATTACATTCTATCGTCTGCAGTGCAACTCCGAAGGTGAACTGGTAGCATACGTTGCAGAAGGTGAAGTCTTAGATGTACCGACAAGATCCTTTGGTGGTATCGGTATTTTCGCAATCAAAGAAATGGGAAGATTCTACCGTCACGTACTGATCGAGGGCAACTATCCGCATCACGGAGCAGTTATGTTCGGACATTATGGAAAACAGTTCTTCGAAGTAGTGAAATTCCTCGGACTGGATGTAAAGAAGATCGGTTACAATCAGCCGGCAGGTGTAAGATATCCGACAGAAAATCCATGGGGTTAATCTACACATTCTGACTATAACAAAATAAAACAATACAGGCATCCCGGGAGTTTTCCTGGGATGTCTTGGCAAAAAGAAAAATAAAGATAAAAAAATCAATAGCAATCGCAAACAGAATGTGCATGAGTTTTATACATATGATGGAGTGCACAGTTAGGAGGAGACATGTATTATATCGGCGTTGATCTTGGTACTTCCGCAGTAAAACTTCTTCTGATGGAAGAATCCGGAAAGATCTGTAATATCGTATCAAAAGAATACCCATTGTTTTTCCCACATCCGGGCTGGTCAGAACAGAATCCGGAAGACTGGTTTACCCAGAGTGTTGAGGGAATGAAAGAACTGACAGAAGGAATTGACCGCTCTCTGGTAGCCGGAATCGGTTTTGGCGGACAGATGCACGGACTGGTAACACTGGACGAAAATGATCAGGTGATCCGTCCTGCAATTCTCTGGAACGATGGTCGTTCCCAGAAAGAAACAGAATATCTCAACAATGAGATCGGTAAAGATAAATTATCTGCATATACAGCAAACATTGCTTTTGCAGGATTTACAGCACCGAAGATCCTCTGGATGAAGAAAAACGAGCCTGATAAATTTGCAAAGATCGCAAAGATCATGCTTCCGAAAGATTATCTGGCATACAGACTTTCTGGATCTTTCTGTACAGATGTTTCTGATGCATCCGGTATGCTTCTTCTTGATGTGAAGAACCGCTGCTGGTCAAAAGAAATGATGGAAATCTGTGATGTAAAAGAAGAACAGCTTCCGAAACTGTATGAAAGCTGGGAAGTTGTCGGTACACTGAAACCGGAAGTGGCAGAAGATCTTGGTTTCTCCGCAGACGTTAAAGTTGTAGCAGGTGCCGGTGACAATGCAGCAGCTGCTGTCGGAACAGGAACTGTTGGTGACGGACAGTGTAATATTTCTCTTGGTACTTCCGGAACCATCTTTATTTCCAGTAAAAACTTTGGTGTTGACGAAAACAATGCACTGCATTCTTTCTGCCATGCAGACGGAAGTTATCATCTGATGGGATGTATGCTGAGTGCGGCTTCCTGCAACAAATGGTGGGCAGAAGAAATTCTTCAGACAAAAGATTTCGCAGCGGAGCAGGCTCCGATTCAGAAACTTGGTGAAAACAATGTATTCTTCCTTCCGTATCTGATGGGAGAAAGATCTCCGCATAATAATCCGGATGCAAGAGGTGTCTTCTTCGGAATGTCCATGGACAGCACAAGAGCTGATATGACACAGGCTGTTCTGGAAGGTGTGGCATTTGGACTTCGTGATTCTCTGGAAGTTGCAAGAAAACTTGGTATTAAGATTGAGCGTACAAAGATTTGCGGCGGCGGTGCAAAGAGCCCTCTGTGGAAAAAAATCATCGCAAATGTTATGAACCTGAAAGTCGATGTACTGGAAGTAGAAGAAGGCCCGTCCATGGGTGGTGCAATGCTTGCAGCCGTTGGATGCGGAGCTTATCCGGATGTTGAGACGATTGGTAAAAAGATGGCGCATGTCGTAGATACTGTAGAACCGGAAGAAGAGCTTGTGGCGAAATATGAGGAACGTTACCAGAAGTTCAAGGAGTTATACCCTGCCCTGAGATCACTTTTTTAAGGGACTTCCTTAACAACCGTCAATGGTTTGACAACCTATAAAACCCTTATGCGAGGGGAGGGCGCTCACAGTTGCGAAGGCCGGGGACTGCCCGGCGGCCCGTCAATGGTTTGACAACCTAAGAAAACCCCTGAGGGGGAGCATCTCGGAGTTGCGAAAGGCCGAAGCTCCCCCTCAGACTCCCCCTTTTTGGCCCCGCTGAAACAAAATAAAAGTTAGAGTTAATCAATAGAATGATAGAGTATCAGAATAACTTTCTCCGCACGGAGACGAGGGATTCTGGTACTTTTTGTATGTTTACATACATAGATAACCTGGGAGGAGTAAAAAAGCCCAGGGGTGTGCAGAGGGGACCGGTGAGGTCCCCTTTGCATAGAGTATATAGAGTCCTTGATTCTATGTGCAAAATATACAAAATTTATTTTGATTTTTTTGTACTTTTGCAAAAAGAAAAGAATAATTTTGATAATTTCTTGACGAACTAAAGTCTTTATGATAAAATTGTCTCATCAATTCAATAAGGTCTCTGATGACTGGCGGAGCAGTGGAAATCACCACATGGGAATCAGAGATTTGCAGAGCCGACCGTCTGGGCAGTATTTGAGGAAACCTCGGATACTGCTTTTTTTAACTAAAAAGTGACGCGGCGCCTACAGAAAGGAGACAATTATGGGATTCAAAAGTGACATCGAAATTGC
Source organism: uncultured Blautia sp. (assembly GCA_934371915.1). Classification (GTDB taxonomy): domain Bacteria; phylum Bacillota; class Clostridia; order Lachnospirales; family Lachnospiraceae; genus Blautia_A. The sequence continues at coordinate 24,608 of CAKROE010000032.1, forward strand.
ACAGGAGTGCGAAATGCTTCCAATCACAGAGATTGCAGAAAAAGCAGGTATTGATGACAAATATCTGGAGCAGTACGGAAAATACAAAGCAAAAATTGATTACAATCTTCTGAAAGAAAGTGACAAAAAGGATGGTAAACTGATCCTTGTAACTGCAATCAACCCGACACCGGCCGGTGAAGGAAAGACCACAACAACGGTAGGTCTTGCAGATGGTATGCAGAAGCTTGGCAAAAACGTAATGGTAGCTCTCCGTGAGCCATCCCTCGGACCGGTATTCGGTGTAAAGGGCGGCGCAGCAGGCGGCGGTTATGCACAGGTAGTTCCGATGGAAGATATCAACCTTCATTTCACAGGTGATTTCCATGCGATCGGTGCAGCCAACAACCTTCTTGCAGCAATGATCGATAACCATATCTTCCAGGGCAATGCACTGAACATTGACCCGAGAAAGATCACATGGAGAAGATGTGTGGATATGAACGACCGTCAGCTCCGTAATGTAGTAGACGGACTGGGCGGAAGAACAAACGGTATGCCGCGTGAAGACGGATATGACATTACTGTTGCATCCGAGATCATGGCAGTTCTTTGCCTTGCAAGTGACATCAAAGACCTGAAGGAAAGACTTTCCAGAATCATCATCGGATACACATATGGTAAAGTTGCTGAGCAGAAACCGGTAACAGCAGGTGACCTTCATGCAGAGGGCGCTATGACTGCACTTCTGAAAGATGCCCTGAAACCAAACCTTGTTCAGACACTGGAACACGTTCCGGCAATCGTACATGGCGGACCATTCGCAAATATCGCACACGGATGTAACTCCGTAACAGCAACAAAGATGGCGCTGAAACTTGCTGATTATGCGATCACAGAGGCTGGATTTGGTGCTGACCTTGGTGCTGAAAAATTCCTCGACATCAAGTGCCGTATGGCAGATCTGCACCCGAGCGCTGTTGTTATCGTAGCAACTGTACGTGCCCTGAAATACAACGGTGGTGTAGCAAAAGCCGACCTCAACAACGAAAATCTGGAAGCACTGGAAAAAGGTATCCCGAACCTTCTGAAACATGTAAGCAACATCAAGAATGTATATAAACTTCCTTGCGTAGTTGCTATCAATGCATTCCCGACAGATACCAAGGCAGAGCTTGACTTCGTAGAAGCTAAGTGTAAAGAACTCGGCGTAAACGTAGCACTTTCCGAAGTATGGGCAAAAGGCGGCGAAGGCGGAATCAAACTTGCAGAAGAAGTTCTGCGTCTGGTTGAAGAACCGAATGATTTCTCCTATGCATATGAGCTGGAAGGTTCCATCGAAGACAAACTGAACCAGATCGTGCAGAAAGTATACGGTGGCAAGAGAGTTGTGCTTACAGCAAATGCCCAGAAACAGGCAAAACAGCTCGAAGCTCTTGGCTTCGGCAACTGCCCGATCTGCGTGGCTAAGACACAGTACAGCCTGACAGATGAGCAGACAAAACTCGGTGCACCGACAGACTTCGAA
>CAKROE010000033.1 GCA_934371915.1 uncultured Blautia sp.
GTAAATACCTCTATATCATCCGGGATATCAACCAGTTTCGGTTCTCCTTCAAAGCTCGGAAGCGGATTTCCGTCACATTTGTATGTATGGATGAAACGGCCTTCGCCGGCAACTGCTTTTTCATAAGCGTATGTATAACGGAGACAGGACTCCGGATTTCCATTATCACTTTTCAGAATGGACATCGCATAACTGTAATTTCCATTCTCAATGTGCATCACACCGGAAATTCGAGGTGTGTAATTCGGTCCATCCGGCTCAAATTCACGAGATCTTAAGGACTGCTCAAAAGTAAGCTGTTTGTCCAGCCCTTCATAAATTGTATCGGTCTGATCACCATTTGTCACGATGGTTTTGTTTCCGAGGACACGCACCGGCGCATAAATGATCAGGCTCGGATCTGTCAGCTTAGAAGGATCAAACGCCTGTGTACGGATACCCTCTCCTTCTGTGACAAATACGCGGTTTCTGCTGTTTTCGCTTCGTCCCATGATAAAGTAAGCAGTTACTGCTTTTGTTCCGTCTGCGGAACGTCCGATGATGATTCCACGTCCCGGATAAGAATTGTTTTTCAGTTCATTTTCCAGTGAGATTTTTTCCATGATCATTCTCCTTTAGTGTAATAAAGTAAATCGACCGCCTGGGTAGTCTGTCATCAGGCTGCCCAGGCGGTCGGCACGTTTACTTACTGCACTCCCTGTAGTTTATCCTACTTCCGCCAGTCATGCAGTCGTTGTCTTCATAATATACTAATTTATTCAGTTTCGCAAGAACAAAAATTAAAACAATTATTCGTCTACGCTGTAGTTTGGAGCTTCTTTTGTGATATGAATATCATGCGGATGAGATTCTTTCAGGGAAGCCGCAGAGATTTTTACAAATCTGCCGGTTGTCTTCAGTGTTTCGATATCTTCTGCTCCACAGTAACCCATACCGGAACGAAGACCTCCCATAAGCTGGAATACAGTATCCTCCAGATGGCCTTTATAAGCCACACGGCCTTCTACACCTTCCGGAACAAGTTTCTTCGCATTCTCCTGGAAATAACGGTCTTTACTGCCGTTTTCCATAGCTGCGATAGATCCCATACCACGGTATACTTTGTATTTACGTCCCTGATAAAGCTCGAATGTTCCCGGGCTCTCATCACATCCTGCAAAGATGCTTCCCATCATGCAGACATTCGCTCCGGCTGCAATTGCCTTTGTGATATCTCCGGAATATTTGATACCACCATCTGCGATGACCGGAATACCATAACGATTTGCCACTTCATAACAATCCATAACTGCTGTGATCTGTGGAACACCAATACCTGCAACTACACGAGTGGTACAGATAGAACCAGGTCCGATACCAACCTTAACTGCATCTACACCGGCATCGATCAGAGCCTTTGTAGCTGCGCCGGTTGCAACATTACCTGCAATTACCTGAAGATCCGGATATGCATCCTTGATCTGGCGTACTGCACGGAGAATGTTTTCGGAATGGCCATGTGCGGAATCTACTACGATTACGTCAACATTTGCTTTTACAAGAGCATCTACACGCGCAAGCACGTTGGATGTAATACCAACAGCCGCACCGCAAAGCAGACGTCCCTGCTCATCTTTTGCTGCAAGAGGATATTTGATCTGTTTTTCGATATCTTTGATCGTGATCAGACCTTTTAAGTTAAAATCATCATCTACAATGGGTAATTTCTCTTTACGGGATTTGGCAAGGATTTTCTTTGCCTCTTCAAGTGTGATTCCTTCTTTGGCTGTGATCAGTCCCTCAGAAGTCATACATTCTCTGATCTTCTTTGTGAAGTCAGTTTCGAATTTCAGATCACGGTTGGTAATAATACCTACCAGTTTCTTGCCTTCTGTGATCGGCACACCTGAAATACGGAATTTTGCCATCAGATTGTTGGCATCTTCAAGTGTATGATCTGCGGATAAAAAGAATGGATCAGTAATAACACCGTTCTCAGAACGTTTTACCTTATCTACTTCCTCAGCCTGTGCTTCAATGGACATGTTTTTATGAATGATACCGATACCACCCTGTCTGGCCATTGCAATTGCCATTCTATGCTCAGTAACTGTGTCCATTCCTGCACTCATCATAGGAATGTTCAGCTTGATTTTTTTCGTTAAGTGTGTTGTAACATCTACCTGATTCGGAATTACTTTTGAATATGCCGGAACTAACAGGACATCATCAAATGTAATGCCTTCACCGATAATTGTACCCATTGCATTTCCTCCCTTGTATTATGTTGTTTTGATTTTGATTCAAAGTGTAACAAAAAAGAACTAAGGTGTCAATCCAAAAAAACTTTGCTCGGGGCTGAATTTTTGATAGCTTTTGCCATCTCATCGTCCGGTTCAATGATGATCCGGCTGTTCTCTCCACCGGTCTTCATAATGATTGCAAAACGTTTATGTTCCGGATTTCCCGAAGAATAATCCAGTGTTTTCATGCGGCTGTTTCCGTTGTAATAATCCATTTTGTGGGAATTCAACGGCGCGATCAGGTCTGCTTCTGACAGATTCACAGATATCACTTTTTTACGTTTTGATTTCGCCATGACCATATCAATATCAAATTCGCCGTTTACAAAAAGATACTCATACTCCAGATCTGTCCGTGGGATTACAAAATAACATGCAATTCCCAGAGCGATTGCCAGAATCAGAACCAATGGGCTGATAAACAGTCCGGCACCCACCGCAAGAACCGTCAGCACGATCAGCCCGTACTTCACTATGGAATCCTTTGCTGTCGATTCTTTCTTCACCAATAACTCTGAATAAAGGTCACTCATATCATCTTCTCCTTAAAAGTATTTTAAATAATTCTATCACAAAAAGGGATCAGCGTCTATGACGCCAATCCCTTAATTTTGTACTTTATTTACATCATGCCGCCCATTCCAGGAGCACCTGCCGGCATAGCCGGAGTGTCTTCTTTGATTGTGGCAACTACAGATTCTGTAGTCAGGAGTGTAGATGCAACACTTGTTGCATTCTGCAGCGCGCTTCTTGTAACCTTAACCGGGTCAAGGATACCAGCACCTACCATATCCACGTATTTCTCATTCAGAGCATCGAAACCGATACCTGGTTCGGATTCTCTTACTTTGTTGATGATAACAGAGCCTTCCAGTCCTGCGTTTGCAGAAATGTGGAATAACGGAGCTTCCAGAGCTTTGAGAATGATGTTTGCACCAGTCTTCTCATCACCTTCCAGAGTTGCAGCAAGCTCAGCAACTTTCTTGGATGCGTGGATGTATGCAGATCCGCCACCTGCGATGATTCCTTCTTCTACAGCTGCTCTTGTAGCTGCAAGAGCATCTTCCAGACGGAGTTTTGCTTCTTTCATCTCAGTTTCTGTTGCAGCACCAACACGGATAACAGCTACGCCGCCTGCCAGTTTTGCAAGTCTTTCCTGTAATTTTTCTTTATCGAATTCAGATTTTGTTTCTTCGATCTGTTTACGGATCTGAGCAACACGGTCTTCGATTGCTTTCTTGTCACCGAGACCATCAACGATAACTGTGTTTTCTTTTGCAACTTTAACGGATTTTGCACGTCCAAGCTGAGCCATTGTAGCTTCTTTGAGTTCCAGACCCAGTTCTTCGGAGATTACCTGTCCGCCTGTCAGGATTGCGATATCCTGAAGCATTTCTTTTCTTCTGTCACCATATCCCGGAGCTTTAACAGCTACTACCTGGAATGTTCCTCTTAATTTGTTTACGATCAGAGTTGTAAGTGCTTCACCTTCTACATCTTCAGCGATGATGAGAAGTTTTGCACCGGCCTGAACAACCTGTTCCAGTAACGGAAGGATTTCCTGAATATTGCTGATTTTTTTGTCTGTGATCAGGATATATGGATCTTCAAGGTTTGCTTCCATTTTTTCCATGTCTGTGGACATGTATGCGGAAATATATCCACGGTCAAACTGCATACCTTCTACAAGGTCAAGTTCTGTATGCATGGTTTTGGATTCTTCTACTGTGATAACACCGTCATTAGAAACTTTTTCCATTGCATCTGCAACTAACTGTCCGACTTCTTCATCACTTGCGGAGATAGAAGCAACGTTTGCAATCTGAGCTTTACCACTGATTTTCTGGCTCATTTCTTTAATTGCATCTACTGCTGTATCTGTTGCTTTTTTCATACCTTTTCTCAGGATGATCGGGTTAGCACCTGCTGCCAGGTTTTTCATTCCTTCGTGAACCATAGCCTGTGCAAGTACAGTAGCTGTAGTTGTACCATCACCTGCTACATCGTTTGTTTTGGATGCTACTTCTTTGATAAGCTGTGCACCCATATTTTCAAATCCGTCTTCCAGCTCGATTTCTTTTGCGATTGTAACACCGTCGTTTGTGATGAGCGGAGCACCAAACTGTTTGTCAAGTACTACGTTTCTTCCTTTTGGTCCGATTGTTACTCTTACTGTATCTGCAAGTTTGTTTACACCAGTTTCAAGTGCAGCTCTTGCTTCTGCGCCGAATTTAATTTCTTTTGCCATGATGACTGTCCTCCTGAATACTTACTACTATTCTACAATTGCCAGAATGTCGTTCTGTTTTACGATGATGTACTCTTCACCGTCAAGTTTTACTTCTGTTCCTGCATATTTGGAATAGATAACTTTGTTTCCTACAGCAACTTCCATCTTTACTTCTTTACCGTCTACTACTCCGCCAGGTCCTACAGCGATAACTTCTGCCTGCTGTGGTTTTTCCTGTGCCTGTCCCGGAAGTACGATACCGGATTTTGTTGTTTCTTCTGCTTCTAACTGTTTTAATACAACTCTGTCACCTAAAGGTACTAATTTCATGATCTATGTCCTCCTTTATTGTTGCTTTCTTTTTATTACTAGCACTCATTTCGCCTGAGTGCTAATCACTGTCCCTATATTATTGAAATTCGTGATTTTGTGCAACTCTTTTTACAGACGTAAATTAATATATATTTATTTATTTTCTTTTATTTTCTCTCATTTTCTTTTGTTTTCTTATTTTCTTATTTTAAGTAAAGAAAAACCTCTCCCAAAATGGGAAAGGCTTTTGCTTCTCGTATGATTATGTCCAGTTATGAAGATTTTTTATTTCTCTGTGCCTTGATCTCTTCCAGTTCGTCAAAGATCACTTCGTTCAATACTTTAATGTACGTACCCTTCATTCCGGAAGAACGTGACTCGATAACTCCGGCACTTTCGAACTTACGAAGTGCATTGACAATAACCGATCTCGTGATACCCACACGGTCTGCAATCTTGCTTGCTACCAGAATGCCTTCCTCACCGTCAAGCTCATCAAAAATATGAATGATAGCTTCCAGTTCGGAAAATGATAAAGTATTAAATGCGGATTTTACAACCTGCTGCTTACGGTCCTCTTCAGCATTTTCTTCGTGGACTGCACGCATCATTTCCAGACCGACAACGGTCGTACCATATTCACTGACGATGATATCTTCAATATCATAAGGTCTGTCATTTCTGTACATAAATACAGTTCCCAGACGTTCTCCCGCAATATCGATCGGATTGATGATACCATAGCAGCTGCTGTTTACATGTTCAAAGCCAAGTGTCTGAAGATTTACATTTTCTTTGGTAGATAATACGCCCAGGAAACGTTCATTCAACAGGGAATCAATATGTCCGCCTACATTGTCCTCAATCAGTTCAGTGATTTCTTCAACACCCGGACACAAACTGATTCCAAGCACTTTACCCTTTTTGCTGAGTACCAGAATGTTAGAGCTTAAAGTTTCCATCAGTACCTGACAGATATCATTAAACACAACTTTACTGGAACTGCTGTTGTGCAAAAGTTTATTGATTTTTCTTGTTTTATCCAACAACTGAACGCTCATTACGGCCTCCTTCTCATGTTTTCTCGATGTTTCTGTCTTTATGCTCTAATTTTACACGTTTCATGGTGAAAACACAAGATATTTTTATATTTTTTTCGATTTTGTCCGCATTTTCAGAAAATTCATATATTTAGTCTTCTTTAGACTTTTGCTCCACATAACCGCAGGTTGTCTCACTGCAGACAATCTTATTTCCCTTTTCGACCATATAGCTTCCACACTTCGGACATTTCTTTGCCGATGGCTTCTGCCATGACATGAAGTCACATTCCGGATTGTCGATACAACCGTAATATTTACGTCCTTTCTGTGTCTTTTTCAACACAACATCCTTACCACACTTCGGACATGCCACACCAATCTTTTCATAATATGGTTTGGTATTTCTGCACTCCGGAAATCCCGGACACGCAAGAAATCTTCCGTGAGGTCCGTATTTGATGACCATGTTGCGTCCACAGACATCACATACTTCATCACTGACTTCATCCTGAATCTCAACTTTTTCCAGTTCCTTTTCTGCCGCGTCCACATCTCGCTTCAGATCCGGATAGAAGTTACGGACAACGGTCTTCCACTGAACCGTGCCTTCTTCCACACAGTCAAGCAGTCCTTCCATCATTGCAGTAAACCGGACATCTACAATGCTTGGGAAAGCCTGTTTCATAATATTGTTGACAACTTCTCCGAGTTCTGTCACGTAAAGATTTTTCTGTTCCTTTGACACATAACGGCGGCTGATGATCGTTGTGATCGTCGGCGCATAGGTACTCGGACGTCCGATTCCCTGCTCTTCCAGTGCTTTTACCAGGGATGCCTCTGTATAGTGTGCCGGCGGCTGTGTGAAATGCTGTTCCGGCTTTAATTCTGTCAGTTCCAGTTTCATGCCTTTTTCGAGGCTCTGACTTAATACATTTCCCTTCTGATTATCCTCTTCCTGTACATATACAGACATAAAACCATCAAACACAATCTTTGAAGCAGCGACTGTAAAGGTATATTCCCCTGCTCCGATCTTTACAGATGTTGTCTCATATTTTGCTGCTGACATACGGCTGGCAGTAAAACGTTTCCAGATAAGCTGATACAGGCGGAACTGATCCCTGGACAGAGACTCTTTGATCATTGCCGGAAGTCTGGTAATATCAGTCGGTCGGATTGCCTCATGCGCATCCTGGATCTTCTGTTCTTTCTTGACCGTCTTGCCTGTAGTGGAAACATATTTATCTCCATACTGCGCTTCGATATACTCTCTTGCTGCCTGATCTGCCTCCTGTGAGATTCGCGTGGAATCAGTACGCAGATAACTGATCAGACCAACGGTACCGCTGCCCTTGATATCTATGCCTTCATACAACTGCTGCGCCAGACGCATTGTCTTCTGAGTGGAAAAGTTTAACGTCTTGGCTGCTTCCTGCTGCAGAGTACTGGTTGTAAACGGAAGTGGTGCATTTTTGGTACGCTCACCCTTTTTGACTTCTGTGATCTCGTACTGTGCATTTTCCAGTGCTTTCAGAATCTTATCCATCTCCGTTCTGTTATGGATTGGAAGTTTCTTATCCGTACCGTAGAATTTAGCCTGCAGAGGTTTCTTCTCTCCCTTTATCCTGAACTCGCCGTCAAGGCTCCAGTATTCTTCCGGAATAAAGGAATTGATTTCCTCTTCTCTGTCACAGATAATGCGCAGTGCAACCGACTGTACACGACCTGCACTTAATCCTCTTTTGACCTTAACCCACAGAAGCGGACTGATCGTATAACCTACCATTCGGTCAAGCATTCTTCTTGCCTGCTGTGCATCTACAAGATTCAGATCCAGATCGCGTGGCTGTTTGATCGAAGCCTTTACTGCGGTCTTGGTAATCTCGTTGAAAGAGATTCTGCGCATTTTGGACGGATCTTCTTTCAATGCCTGCATCAGATGCCAGGAAATTGCCTCTCCCTCACGGTCAGGGTCAGTTGCAAGATAAATCTTATCTGCTTTTTTGGCTGCCTTTCTGAGATTTGCCAGAAGCTCGCCTTTTCCCCTGATCGTGATATATTTGGGTTCAAAATCATTCTCTACATCAATACCGAACTGGCTTTTCGGAAAATCACGCACATGTCCGTTGGATGCCTGTACATCATAATTACTTCCCAGAAATTTCTTTATAGTTTTTACTTTCGCAGGTGACTCTACTATCACCAGATATTTCGCCATGCTATCTCTCCTACTTATCCATTATTCATAAAAACTTCCGGGAAAATCATCGGCACTCATTGTTATGTTGTCTTTACATAGTAGTGCCTGCCGACTTCAAGCGCCAGTCCCGACAATGTCAGTTCCAACAAAAGGCTGCCGATTTTTTCCGGCGGAAGTCCTGTTTTCTGAATCAAAAAATCCATAGATTTTGGTCGTAAATCGAGACAACTATACACCAATTTCAAATCGGTTGCAAGCCCTAAGTCATTTTTTGTCTTTATTTTAACAGGATTTTCATACTCTATTCCCATCTCACGAAGTAAGATTTCCGGTGTGTAGGCAATTCCCGCACCATCATAGATCAGTTTGTGACATCCCATACTTCTCTCCTCATTGACCGGTCCCGGCACAGCAAAAACTGCTTTTCCCTGATCAAGTGCCCACTGCGCCGTAATCAGTGAGCCGCTCTTTTCACGCGCCTCTACGATCAGAACAAGATCAGCCAGACCACTGATGATACGATTACGGGCCGGAAAGAAATAATTCCGGGCCTTCGTTCCCGGCATCTGCTCGCTGATGATTCCTCCGCCTGTACGCAAAATGCGCTGATACAAGCCTCTGTTGCCTGCCGGGTAACAGATATCCGGTCCGTTTCCGAGAACGGCCCAGGTTCCTCCTCTTCCTTCCAGTGCTCCTTTATGTGCCTCTGTATCAATTCCGTATGCCATTCCGCTTATAACCTGTACTCCCGCATCACTTAAGTATTTTGCATACCGAAATGCCTGTATGCGCCCATAAGGAGTTGCCGCCCGCGCACCAACAATCGCCGCTGTCGGTTTTTCCTGATCCGGAAAATTACCTCTGATATATAATTTCTCCGGCATTCCCGTATACTTACGTAATTTTTCCGGATATTCTTTATCTTTCTCACAAACTTCCCTTATTGGTATTTTTCGAGTTTCTTCCATATAAATATCTCCTCTATACATTATCTCTTTTACCTGATTTTTATTCGGAAAGATTTCAATCATTTTTCAGTTCCAGTATTTTTTATCAAAGGAACGATACGATAAAGCTTCCCCTAAATGTTCTTTATTGATTATTTCCGAAGTTTCCATATCTGCAATTGTCCGCGCCACCTTTAAAATCCTGTGATACGCTCTCGCACTGAACGGCATATGCTGAAATGCCATCTTAAGAAGCCTGCCTGCTGAATCATCCAGATGACAGAATTTTTCGACCTGCTTCCCGCTCATTTCTCCATTAAACTGAATCTTTTCGGCTTTAAAGCGCTCTCTTTGGAGCTGTTGTGCTGCTTCTACACGCATACGGACCTGCTTCGTATTTTCGCCAATCTTCCCATTGCTCATCCCGTCGAAATCTACCGGTGAGACATCTGCACAGAGATCCAGTCTGTCCAGAAGCGGTTGACTTAATTTTCCCAGATATTGCCCTACCTGTGCCGGTGTACATCTGCAGCGGTTCATATCCGGATAATATCCGCATGGACATGGGTTCATTGCTGCACATAACATAAAATGTGCCGGAAAATCATACGTTCCATAAACACGCGAAATATGGATCACCTTATCTTCCAGTGGCTGCCGCAGGATTTCCAGACTTCTTCTGGAAAACTCCGGCATCTCATCCAGAAACAGTACCCCTCTGTGTGCCAGCGTGATTTCCCCCGGACGTGGATTCCTTCCGCCGCCTGCCAGTGCCTGCGCAGAGCAGGTATGGTGTGGACTTCGAAATGGTCGGATACGGATCAGCGGATCTTCTGCCGGCAGTAATCCGGCAATACTGTAGATCTTCGTCAGTTCCAACCCCTCTTCTACCGTAAGTTCCGGCATGATTCCCGGAATCCGTCTGGCAATCATCGTCTTCCCTGCTCCCGGCGGACCAATCATCAGAAGATTATGAAATCCACTGACAGCAATCTCTACTGCCCTTTTCAAACTTTCCTGTCCATGAATCTCACAAAAATCCACAGAATTTTCCTGTGGTGATTTTTTCCCTGTCTCCACTGCTTTTTTATAAGAATCCGGTGCACTGACATAACGGATCATCTCCTGCAGATCAGCTACACCGATCACCTTCATATCCGGAATCAGATGTGCTTCTTTCAGATTGTCATACGGAACCACACAGAAACGACATTTTTCTTCACGCGCCCGAATGATCATCGGCAAAATCCCGGAAACTGCATGAATTTCTCCGTTCAGGCCAATCTCTCCGGCCATCATTACATTTCCCAGTTGTTCCGCAGAAAGTACTCCGGCAGCCGCAAGTACAGCCGCTGCCAGCGGAAGATCAAAACCTGCGCCCTCCTTCCTGATATCTGCCGGTGCCAGATTTACGGTGATTCTCTTGGGCGGGAGCGCAATCCCGTTATTCTTGAGGGCTGTACGTACACGATCCTGCGCTTCTTTTACCTGGGTCGATGGCAGTCCGACCATAGTAAAGGAAGGAAGTCCGTCACTTACATCTGCTTCAACCTTTATAAGATGAACTTCCATCCCCGAAATAGCTGCTGAAAAAACACTTGCAAACATAAATCTCCTTTCTGTCTGTAAATGCTCCCGATCTGCATTTTCTTCTTGATAAGACTCATATAAATCCGTATTTTGTTATATCACTCATGGAAATTTAAAGATTTCAGCCCTACATAAGTAAGAGCCGACATAAAGAAAGATAGAATTTGTATATATGCTCTCTGTATTTTATATCATTATAGTCCATTTTGCTCCCAAACGCAATAGCACATTTCGGTCTGTTTTATAATTGCAAAAAAACAGGAGGTGAGCTTATGAAGTTTCAACGTATTCAGGATCTTCGTGTAGATTCTGACCTTTCTCAGCGACAGCTTGGTGAAATTCTGCATATCAGTCAGCGTTCCTATTCTCATTATGAAACAGGCTCACGTGGCATTCCGATAGAAATGCTCATCCGCCTTGCTGACTATTATGACACAACAATTGATTATCTTGTAGGTCGTACCGACAACAAAGCACCTGTAAAATAATCAATTCTGTTTCATCAGCGCAAAAAAGAGGAAACCATCCCGATTGGATCGTTTCCTCTTTTTCATTATAAAATCAGAATTTCTCAGTTTCCTTCACTTGCTTTTTGATCTTCCCACTGCTGGATCTTATTGATGTTTGCGATTTCATACTCATTAAAAATGGAACCCTGCTCTGCATCAAAAGTCTCCGGATCTATCGTTCCCTGATACCAGGATTTGCTGTTAAAATAGTCCGCAATATAATCCGTCACAAACTGTCTTCCATGACGCGCATAAATCTCATTTTTCGCAAGCTCCAGCTGATCCGAGGTATAGTTGGAAATTTCTTCATCTGTGAGATAACGGTTACTGCTCTCCGGGAAGAAATATTCCCCACTCTCCGCAGTGACCTGCGTCTGCTCTTCTGACGGTGTCGGTGTCACAGTCGGTTCCGGTGGATTGAGTACGACCTGGTTTCTGCTCATGATACAGTTTACATTCGGATACACGGAAGATACCGGTTCTGCAGTACTCACCCGCAGATAAAGCTGCCCGTTATCAAATGTCAGATTACCGGAAGCTGAATTTCCCGCTGAATCACCAAATGAAAATGCCGCCGCATTCCCGGCAACTTCTGCTGATATATCCGCAGACACTGCCTGCGTCTGTCCTGCATCCGTCTGATAAAAACTAAATGACACCGCATCCTGAGTGATGTTGTAAACATTGATCGTTACAAGTCCATCTGTACTGTACCAGTAATCCCAGAAATCATCCGGATTAAATGTCACTCTCTGCTCCGGGACCGGAGTCGGTGTTGCTGTCGGTCTCGGTGTCGGACTCGGAGACGGTATTGCCGTAGGCTCCGGGGTCGGAGTCAGTTTCGCCGCATTTTCAATTGCTTCTTTTTTTTGCTGCGCTTCTCTTGCACTTTTCTGAAAACTCGCCAGAAGAAGAGCCGCTGCAGCAACCATAATAAAGATTGATATCAGGATGATCAGCAGTATTTTCAGCCTGTTTTTTCTTCTCATTGGTACCACCTCTGTTCCAGTCTTACCTGTTGTTCTTTCTTATTTCTGTTTATTTCTTTTCTTTTATGTAGCCCTTACGATATGCATCCAAAAGCTGCATAAGTTCTTCAATACGCTCCCGCAGTGCCTTTCCGGTATCGGTATCTCCCACCAGACGTCTCTTTGACGTATAATGTACAGACACTCTGTTGGATACGATATCGCTTTCTTTTGAAACGGCATCTTCCTTGGATGTAAACGGTTCATGTGCACTTAAGATCAGCCCGTAGGAGTTGTAAATCAGAGTATAACCTGCAATTCCTGTCACCTTCTGATATGCCTTGCAGAAGCCGCCGTCAATAACGATCACCTTGCCGTTGCATTTGACCGGGCTTTCTCCCTCTCCCTGATGTACCGGTACGTGACCATTGATAATATGTCCGTGCTCCGGAGAAAGATCAAATTCCTGAAGCAGCGTATCCACTACTTCTTCATTTTCAAGCAGATGATAGTATGCACCTTTCGTCTCTTTGTGTGTTTCTTTATCTGCTATAAAATATCTCTCAAATGTAGTCATCTTATCCTTACCAAATAATGGGGAGGACGGACTTGCCCAGATAAACCAGAGGATATCCATACCTTTTCGCTGTTCCAAACTGTCGACCGCAAAAAAAGCTCTTCTTACATAAGTCTCAAGCACATCATACAACTCACGGCCTTTGTATTTCTTTCCGTAAATCTGGATTTCTTTCAGACTGCCATCTTCGTTCAGCGGGATACATCCATGGAAAAGCAGATTGCCATTATATATCTTGTACAGACCGCCTTTATCCAGAAGCAGGCGCATATGTTTCTGAAGTTTTTCGCAGTTGCGGAAAGCTGTTTCCATACGATCTATCACATCACGCTCTCCTGCGGTCAGTTCATACGGATGTTTCCAGTCAATCGTCGGGAATTCTGTATCCAGCATCGGATATTCTTTTCCGTCCGGGAGCGTCACGGTTCCCTTTGCCGGATCAATCCTGTGAAGCAGACAGCGGTCTTCCATATGGAATTCTCTGTGTCTGCGGATAAGCTGTCCCTCAAGCTTGAACTGAATAATAGAAATTGCCTTATGCATCTTCTGACCCAGTTCTTTTTCCAGTGCATTATAATTAGAAGTTCCCTTCATCTCAAATGCATTACACGGATCATCTTTGTAAACTTCCATGGCAAAAGTAGCAAGCGGAAGCATATTGATTCCATAACCATCTTCAAGAATATCAAGATTGCCATACCGAATGCTGTTGCGCAGTACCGTTGCAATACATGCACGCTGTCCGACAGCAGCTCCCATCCATACAACATCATGATTTCCCCACTGAATATCGAGGGAATGGTAATTCATCAGACGGTCCATAATAAAATGCGGACCCGGTCCACGGTCAAAAATATCACCGAGAATGTGAAGGTGATCCACAACAAGGCGCTGGATCAGTTCTGCAAGCGCAATGATAAAGTTCTCTGCGCGTCCGATCTGAATGATCGTATTTACAATCGAATCATAGTACGCCTCTTTGTCCAGAACCTCCGCTTTTTCCGTGATCAGTTCCTCGATCACATAAGCATAATCCGTCGGAAGGGCCTTACGTACTTTGGAACGTGTATATTTCGATGCCGTTGTCTTGCAGACTTCGATCAGCCGATACAGTGTGATCTTGTACCAGTTTTCCATATCCTCTTCCGTCTTTTTGACAAGCTGCATTTTTTCCTTCGGATAATAGATCAGAGTTGCCAGTGCTTTCTTGTCATTGTTACTCAGCGTATGTCCAAATACATCATCTATTTTCTTTCGAACTGCACCGGAACCGTTTCGGAGCACATGTGAAAATGCTCCATATTCCCCATGCAGATCCGACATAAAATGCTCCGTGCCTTTCGGAAGGTTCAAAATCGACTGAAGATTGATGATTTCCGTAGAAGCCTTCCCAATCGTCGGGTAAAGTTCCGCAAGTCTCTGTAAATATCTCAATTCCTCTTTTTTCATGTTCTTCTCCTTTTTGCCATGTTAGCATATCCCACGTTCCGATCAGTAATACGAACTTACTGCACGTCTTTTATATATGCAGGATTATGCAATTACTCCGTCGAACAGCGAGAACTGGTTGGACTGCGGAATATCTCCGAACAATCCCAGGTCATCCATAAGGTCGATGACCGTTTTGCTGACTTTTGTCCTGTCGCGAAAATCATCTTTTGACAGGAATTTTCCCTGCTTCGCCGCATCTACCACGGCCTCTGCAGCCTTATCTCCCATACCTTCAATACAGTTCAGTGCCGGCATCAGTTTCCCGTCTATGATCTGAAAACGGTTTGCCTTTGCGCGGTAAAGATCGATCGGCATAAATTCCAGCCCGCGCGCATACATTTCCTGCACGATTCGCATATCTTTGATCGTATCCTGTTCTTTCTTTGATGCCGCATCACCTTTTTTACGCAGTTCCGCCAGATAAAAGTCCAGTCTCTCACGCCCCATACACATCGTCTCATAGGAAAATGCTGTTGCACGGATGCTGAAAAAAGCCGCATAATATGCCAGTGGTTTAAATACCTTGAACCAGGCAATACGCCATGCCATCATAACGTATGCCGCAGCATGTGCTTTCGGGAACATATACTTGATCTTTTTACATGACCAGATATACCATTCCGGCACATTATGTTCTCTCATAGTTGCCTCCCACTCATCACGAAGTCCTTTACCTTTACGGACCGCCTCCATGATGGTGAACGCAAGACTGCTCTCTACACCCATACTGATAAGGTAGATCATGATATCATCTCGTGTACAGATTGCAGTGGAAATCGTTGCTTTTCCTTCTTCGATCAAGGTCTGTGCATTGCCAAGCCATACGTCCGTACCATGAGACAGACCCGCAATACGTACAAGGTCAGAAAAATACTTTGGCTTTGTATCAATCAGCATCTGCATCGCAAAATCCGTACCAAACTCCGGTACACCAAGACAGCCAAGCTTACATCCTCCGATATCTTCCGGTTTGATTCCCAATGCCTCCGTACCTGCAAACAAAGACATAACTTCTTTGCTGTCCAGAGGAACACCCCTGGCGCTTAAGCCTGTAAGATCCTCCAGCATACGGATCATTGTCGGATCATCGTGTCCGAGAATATCAAGTTTCAGAAGGTTTCCGTCAATAGAATGATAATCAAAATGTGTCGTGATGATATCACTGTTTTCGTCATTTGCAGGATGCTGTACCGGTGTAAATTTCTCAATTTCCTCACCTACCGGAAGAACGATGATACCGCCCGGATGCTGTCCGGTCGTTCTTCGGATACCGGTGCATCCCTGAACGATACGGTTGATCTCGCAGTAACGCTTATGCTGTCCTCGTTCTTCATAGTAGTTTTTAACATAACCGAACGCTGTTTTTTCCGCAAGCGTACCGATGGTTCCTGCCTTGAAGGTCTGGCCTTTTCCGAAAATAACCTCTGTATATCGATGCGCATTCGCCTGATATTCACCAGAGAAGTTAAGGTCAATATCAGGCTCTTTGTCTCCCTTAAATCCAAGGAACGTTTCAAAAGGAATGTCGAATCCCTCTTTATTCATCTTTGTTCCACATTTCGGGCAGACGCGGTCCGGCATATCGCATCCCGCCATGCCACCAAATTTTTTAACTTCCGGTGAATCGAAATCACTGTATTTGCAATTCGGACAAAGATAATGCGGCGGCAGCGGGTTTACTTCCGTAATACCGGACATAGTTGCTGCAAGCGAAGATCCTACAGATCCTCGGGAACCTACCAGATATCCGTCTTCGTTTGATTTCCATACCAGCTTTTGCGCAATGATATACATAACCGCATAACCGTTGGAAATAATAGAATGGAGTTCTTTATTCAGTCTGTCTTCTACAATCTGTGGAAGCACTTCTCCATACATCTCATGTGCTTTATTAAAACAGATATCCTTCAGATCCTGATCTGAATTTTCGATGACCGGAGGATATTTGTCCGGATGGATCGGTGATATCTTCTCTATCATATCTGCGATTTTGTTCGTATTTGTGATGACAACTTCTTCTGCCTTTTCACTTCCGAGATATGAAAATTCTTCCAGCATCTCTTCCGTCGTACGCAGATACAGCGGTGCCTGATTATCTGCATCAGAAAAACCGTTTCCTGCCATAATGATACGACGGTATATTTCATCCTGCGGATCCATAAAATGCACGTCACAGGTTGCAACAACCGGCTTCTTGAACTGGTCACCCAGTTTGACGATTTTTTTGTTGATCTCGATCAGGTCTTCATTGGACTGAATACGGTCATTCTTTTCATCTGCCAGCATAAATGCATTGTTTCCGAGCGGCTGGATTTCCAGATAATCATAGAAATTTACAAGTCTTGCAATCTCCGGTTCCGGTGCATTTCGAAGAATTGCCTGATACAGTTCTCCCGCCTCACAGGCACTTCCGATCAGAAGTCCGTCTCTGTGTTCGAGAAACAGACTCTTCGGTACGCGAGGACGACGACGATAATATTTCAGATGCGACTGGCTCACAAGCTTATACAGGTTGATTCTGCCTGTCTCATTTCTTGCTAAAATGATTGCATGATAAGTCGGCAGTTTCTTGATCGTGTTGACCGATACGTTTCCCTGCCGGTTCAGTGCATCCACATCATAAATATCACGTTCTTTCAGCATTTCCACAAAGCGTACAAAAATTTCCGCGGTACATGCCGCATCATCCACTGCCCTGTGGTGATGATCCAGAGATACCCCGACTGCTTTGGCTACTGTATCCAGCTTGAAACGGTTCAGCGCCGGCAGAAGAAAACGTGCCATACCCACCGTATCAACATATGTATACTCCTGCTGCAGCCCCTGTCTCTTACAGTTTTCGATAATAAAGCTCATATCAAAGTCCGCATTGTGCGCTACCATAACCGCACCCTCACAGAATTCCAGAAACTGCGGAAGTATTGTCTGAATATCCGGTGCATCCATAACCATAGAATCATTGATGCTTGTCAACTGCTCGATTCTGTACGGAATCGGTACTTTCGGGTTTACAAATGTTGAAAAACGATCTGTGATCACGCCGTTTTCCACGCGGACTGCACCAATCTCAATAATCTGGCAGGTCAACGGTGAGAAACCGGTTGTTTCGATATCAAATACAACAAATTTTCCGTCTATCGACTGTCCTTTGCTGTTGGTAACGATACCTTTGAGGTCATCTACCAGATAAGCCTCCATACCATAAAGTACTTTAAAATCAGATTCTTTGGGGACACAGCCGCCCCATGCATCAAAACAGTGGTTTGCCTCCGGAAATGCCTGTACGACACCATGGTCCGTGATCGCAATTGCCTTATGCCCCCACTCATAAGC
Organism: uncultured Blautia sp.; assembly: GCA_934371915.1. Taxonomy (GTDB): domain Bacteria; phylum Bacillota; class Clostridia; order Lachnospirales; family Lachnospiraceae; genus Blautia_A. The sequence continues at coordinate 17,483 of CAKROE010000033.1, forward strand.
ACGTTTTACCAGATCTTTTGCCGTGGTAACACCATCCATATCACTCATCTTTGTATGGCAGTGCAGTTCCACACGCTTCTGTGGGCTGGTATCCATTCTCGTACTTCGAAAGTCTGCAATCTTTTTGATTCCGGAAATTGATCCGACTGTAAGTTCACTGTCGAAACGGTCAATTGTCGTAACACCCTTAAACTTCAGAAAAGCGCCCTTTTTAACAGACTCTGTTACTTCCGGTACCTGTTCGTTACGCAGAAACATTTTGATCACGATGGAATCTGTAAAGTCCGTCACAGGAAAAATAAGAATTGTTTTTTCGTTACGGATTTCCCTTGCCTCTACATCCATAACCTGACCACGGATAATAACTTCGCCCATCTCACCTGTGATGGCTTCCAGATCAATCGTATCGCCCTCAAAATCTCTTCCATAAACCACATCCGGATTGCTGTCCCTGCGAAAACCACCGTGGAAATCTCCACGTGCACCTTTCTTTTCGAAAGTTTTGGCTTTCTGCTCCGGTTTGCCTTTGGCCTCGGCCTTTTTGCTGTCTTTTTTGTCCTCCGCTGCTTCCCCGGTCTTTGTTTCCTGTGTCTCTTCCGGGGTCAGTTTCGCATGTTTTAATACATTTGCGACCTCCTGACGGATCTGCAGGGCTGCATTCTTGCGATATTTGCTTTCCTCTGCCTCCACAAACTGCAGATTTATCTTAAGATTCATACCGCAGCGTTCGCAGAATACTTTCTGCAGGTACTCCACAAGAATCTCACTTTTTTCTCTGGAAATTACAGAATCCGGAAGTGTCAGATCCATCTGTTGTTCAGATGGAAAACTGATCTGCGAACGTTTGAACAGATTGTACTCAAGCATATTATAGTTCTTCAGTTCTATTTCCATGCTGGAGCGGTAAACATCCAGAAAATTTTCCGGGGAATACTGTTTTGACAGATGGAAACGTTCGATCACCGTCACCTGCATTTCCAGCCCGGCAAAAAACTGTCGTTCAATCTGATCTTCCAGTGCCATAATATATTTCTTATGGATCCAGCGTTCACTGTGGATATAAACCCACAGTCTGGTCTTTGCCGGATTGCAGGCTACTCTCGAAACAGTAACCATCTCCAGCCATTCCTGTAGCTGATCTTTTACTTTTAAGTTGGGAAATACATCGAAAAATTCTTTTTCCACGTTTTATGTCTCTCCTTATGCTTCCCAGTGGAGCAATTCCTCACGAAGAGTATCCAGAAGCCGGTCTTCCGGTACTTTCTTTACAATTTCACCTTTTTTGATAAGAAGTCCCACGCCGACTCCGCCTGCGATTCCGATATCTGCTTCCTTTGCCTCTCCCGGTCCGTTAACTACACATCCCATGACAGCAACTTTGATATCCAGCGGAATATCCTGTACCATTGCCTCAACCTGATTTGCAAGACCGATCAGATCAATACGTGTACGTCCACAGGTCGGGCAGGAAACAACCTCAACGCCTCCCTTACGCAGTCCGAGTGTCTTGAGGATGCGTTTCGCCGATTTGATTTCTTCCAGCGGTGCACCTGTCAGGGAAACGCGGATCGTATCACCGATTCCCTGTGAAAGGATAATCCCCAGTCCTACCGCTGATTTGATGTTTCCGGAATAAAGAGTTCCTGCCTCTGTGATTCCCACATGAAGCGGATGATCTGTCTTTTCGGCAATCAGCTCATGTGCTTTCGCACACATCATAACATCGGAGGATTTGATGCTGATCACCAGATTATCATAACCCATTTCTTCGATAATACGAACTTTATCCAGTGCACTCTCCACAAGTCCCTCTGCGGTCACACCCTGATATTTTTCAACGAGTTCTTTCTCGAGGGAACCGCTGTTTACACCGACCCGAATCGGAATGTTACGTTCTTTTGCTACATCTACGACAGCCTGAATCCGGTCTGTACTTCCGATATTTCCGGGATTAATACGGATTTTGTCCGCACCATTTTCCATTGCTGCAATTGCAAGGCGATAGTCAAAATGAATATCAGCAACCAGCGGAATATGGATCTGTTTCTTAATTTCTTTTAAAGCCTGTGCTGCTTCCATCGTCGGCACTGCGCAGCGGATGATATCACATCCGGCTGCTTCAAGTTCCAGAATCTGGCGCACAGTTGCCTCTGCATCTTCTGTTTTTGTGTTTGTCATAGACTGGATCAGAATCGGGTTTCCGCCGCCTATCTTTTTGTTTCCTATCTGCACAACTTTTGTATGATCACGATACATAATCTTCTCTCCTTTTAGCGAAAAAGCGGAGCTGTCTATACCAAACAGCCCCTCTTATCCATATATCAGTGCTGGATTTCCAGCAGTTTTACCTTCAGATCATTCTCCATCTTAAGCATTTCTGCCTCGGCAGCCTGTCGTTTCTCTCTGCCTTCTCTCTGGATTTTCATCACATCATCAAGTGTCTGGATCAGGTCGGCATTTGTTTTCTGTAAAGTTTCCATATCAACAATACCGCGCTCGGATTCTTTTGCAGTCTCCACGGATGCCATATGAAGTTTCTCAGCGTTTTTGCGAAGCAGTTCATTCGTAAGATCTGATACCTGACCCTGTGCCTCGGCAGCCTCTGTGGAATGCGCTATGCCAAGAGCAAGCACCATCTGACTTTTCCAGAGCGGGATCGTGTTGACCAAAGTCGTCTGGATCTTTTCTGCCATCATAGTATCATTGTTCTGCACCAGACGGATCTGAGGCGCTGTCTGAAGTGAAATCATTCTGGTAAGTTCCAGATCATGAAGTTTCTTTTCGAATCTGGCACATTTGCTGTCCAGATCTTTTGCTGCCTGTGCATCTTCCGGAAGACCGGTTATCTTTGCTTTCTCTTCCAGTTCTTTAAGCTTGCCGTCCCGCATTCTGGAAAGGCTTAACTTGCCTGCCTGAATGTACATGGACAGTTCCTTGAAATACAGAAGATTCTGCTCATACATCTTATCCATCATCGCAGAATCCTTAAGGAGGCGCATCTGATGCTGCTCCAGTGTCTCGGAAATTTTTTCGACATTTGCTTCTGCTTTGTCATATCTGTTCTTCAGAGTTTCAATCTTGTTTGCCTGTTTCTTAAAGAAACCAAATAAACCCTTTTCTTCTTCGGCATCAAAGCCCTTTAATTCTCCGACTACACCGGTCAAAAGATCTCCCACCTCGCCGAGATCCTGTGAACGTACATTTTTCAGCGCTTCATCAGAAAAATCAGCCATCTTCTTCTGTGTTCCGGCGCCATACTGCATGACCTGTGTCAGATTTTCCAGATCGATCTTTCCTGCAAAATTTTCGACCATCTGCTGTTCTTCCGCTGTAAGGACAGTCTGTGCCATCTTCTGCTGTACCGGATTCATTTCCTGTGTAACCTCCATCAGCTGTGCCGGTGCCTGTACTTCCGGTTCTTTTTCCGGTTCCATGACAAGTTCCGGTTCCAGTGTCAGCGACGGCATTCCTGTTTCTGTCTGTTTCATTTCATCACCCATAACGTTTTCCCTCTCATTTTCTGCGTGTCGTATATCCTTGCTGCTGATTTTATTTTGAATTGCTTAAATTACTTTTTCTCAAAATCATTTTCTGTCAGCCCCTCCTGTGCAAGCATGGTATGCAGGACGGAAATGTCACTTGATACGTCCCATGCCGTATCCTGGAATACAGAATCCAGAAGCTTCGCAAATGCTTCATTCAGCGTATCTAAAGTATCCTCAATTTCTTTCTTTGAAGCCCGGATCGTCTCACCCTGAATCGGCTGTCTGTCCATATCCTCGTAAGCATCCAGAAGTTTCACTGTCATTGGCAGATAATAATCCATCATCTTTTTGAGATCCGGAATAATCTCCGGATGCGCCTCTGCTCTCTGGAAAATCTGCTCTACGATCTGTTCCATTTTTGCAATTTTAGCTGAAATCTCTTCTCCCGGAATCGCATCATTACTTGCATGGATTTTCTTAATATATGCTTCACCCTTATCAAGGACTTCCTGCACCTGAGGATTGATCCGGCTCTGCTTTTCGCTCTCCTGCATCCTCTTTTGCGCTTCCTCGGCACTGCGCTGTTCCAGCGCCTTCTGCGTTTCTTCATACTGTCTGTAGGTCTCATTGCTTGTGATCAGACAGGTCTCTTTTGTATCTGTTCTGCCTTCCAGAAACCAGCTTTTCGCGATCATATAGTGAATATCTTTTTTGACCGATTTTATGCTTCTGCCGACTGTTTTCGCCAGATCTTCAAAACTGCAATATGTTTTGTGTCCCAGTGTTTTTTTGTATTTCTGAAAACGTTTCAGTCTGCCCAAACCTGTACATCCATTGCCGATCATCCCGACTCCGGCAAGTGTACCGATCAGTGTCACAACTGTGGAACCGATGCCTCCGTGTCCCATGACCGCCTGCAGGATCTGTACGGTCAGAAGTCCGATTGCCATACTTCCGGAAAGAATTCCGCCAAACACGATCAGTAAGATATCCTTTACTTTTTCTCCGCCGGTATTACCATAAAGCTCCGGATGCGTTTCTGTATTTTCGACAGTTCCCCGTACTTTCTGTGCCTGTGCTCCGGTATCCGGCTTATGATATCCGGCCTTCTCCGGATGTTCTTTCTGATATTGTTTCAGGGTACTGTTTACCATTCTTGTGATTGACTGGTTCAGTTCCTGATAATTGCTTGTTTTGACCGCATTTTCTATTGTTGTCTGAACTTCGCGGACCTTCTGCTCTACAAAGCTGAAATCCGGTCCGTTGTCATAAGATTTTTTATCCATGCCATCCTCCTGTAAACTATTTCTTATTATACAAAAATACGGACAAAAAAACAAGGTACAGGAAAACGTCCTGCACCTTGTCTTGAATTTATGAATAAGCTCATATGGATTTAAATCTTTTGACCCTGCATCGTAAATTATTCGATAACTTTGATCCATCCTTCCGGAGCTTCGATACGTCCCATCTGGATTCCGGTAAGTGTCTCGTAAAGTTTCTTTGTTGTCGGTCCCATTTCTTCCATTCCGCTTGGGAAGCAGATTTCTTTGCCATGGTCTACGATCTTTCCAACCGGAGAGATAACTGCTGCAGTACCGCAAAGTCCACATTCTGCGAAATCCTTTACTTCGTCCAGATATACTTCACGTTCTTCGACTTTCAGTCCGAGATAATGTTCTGCAACATAGATCAGAGAACGGCGTGTGATAGATGGAAGAATACTGTTGGACTTCGGTGTTACAACGGTGTTGTCCTTTGTAACGAAGATGAAGTTTGCTCCACCTGTCTCTTCAACTTTTGTTCTTGTAGCAGAATCAAGATACATATTTTCGTCATAACCCTGACGATGTGCATCCATGATTGCATGAAGGCTCATTGCATAGTTCAGACCGGCTTTGATGTGTCCTGTTCCATGCGGTGCGGCACGGTCAAAATCTGTAACACGAATTGTAATCGGTTTTGCGCCACCCTTGAAGTACGGTCCAACCGGTGTGGTAAGGATACGGAACTGATATTCATCAGCCGGTTTTACACCGATAACCGGGTTGCTTCCGAACATGTACGGACGTACATAAAGTGTTGCACCTGAGCCGTATGGCGGTACATAAGCTTCATTGGCTTTGATTGTCTGTACGACAGCATCAACGAAGCGATCTTCCGGGAATGCCGGCATTTCCAGTCTTCTTGCAGAATTTGCAAGGCGCTCTGCATTGAGATCCGGACGGAATGTTACGATATGTCCGTCTTCTGTTGTGTAGGCTTTCATACCTTCAAATACAGTCTGCGCATACTGGAATACACATGCACACTCATTCAGTGTAACGTTTGGATCTGTGGTCAGAGTTCCTTCGTCCCATTTACCATCTTTGAAGTTGGCAACATAACGATAATCTGTCGGAATATAGCCAAATCCGATGCTGCCCCAGTCAATGTTCTTTTTTTCCATAATATATCTTCCTCCATTCGTATGGATATCTTTTCTACCCATTTTAGCACTTTATCGTGGTGACTTCAATGCAAAAATCACAGCGAAAAAAATTTATTTTACTCTTTCATATTTTACGAAGGAATATTCCAGATCAAAATAGGTCTGTTCGTCACTCTCGGCAGTGATCTTCCATTCCGGCATCTCGTCAAGATTCGGAAAATAACTGTCTGCCTCATATCCGAAGTCAATCTTTGTCACATGGGCGGTATCGCAGTACGGAAGAAGCTGTTTGTATACACTATCCCCGCCGATACAGTACACTTCCTCAGACGGATATTTCTTAATTTCTTCAAGGAGCTCTTCAATAGTATGAACGATGATTGCATCTTTTACTTTATAATTCTTGTTTCCGGTAAGTACGATATTGGTTCTGTTTTTGAGCGGAAGCCCATTCGGAAAACTTTCCAGAGTCTTACGTCCCATAACAACGACCTTACCAGTCGTTTCCTGACGGAACATCTTCATATCTGCCGGAATGCTCACCAGAAGTTTGTTGTCTTTGCCGATTGCCCAGTTTTTATCTGCTGCTACGATAATATTCATTTTTATCTTCCTTTCTCAAAGTAAGTTTCTTCCCAGTCTGCACGTTTCAGACTGCGATCGGAATATTTTTGATCTGCGGCCATGTCTGATAATTTTCTACGATCAGATCATCCGTTGTAAAATCATAGAAATTTTTGATTTCCGGATTCAGTTTTACCGTCGGTGCCGGATACGGTGTACGGCTGATCAGCTCTTTGATCACCGGTACATGACGGTCATAAATATGGCAGTCTGCAATTACATGTACCAGCTCACCTGCTTCCATGCCACATACCTGCGCGATCATCATCAGAAGAATGGAATACTGGCATACATTCCAGTTGTTTGCTGCCAGAATATCCTGTGAACGCTGATTCAACACCGCATTCAATGTAAGTTTATCTTTTCCCGGTTCTTTCGTTACATTAAAAGTCATGGAATATGCACATGGATACAGATTCATCTCATGAAGATCCTGATGTACATAAATATTGGTCATAATACGACGGCTGTACGGCTTATTTTTGAGATCGTATAAAACACGATCCACCTGATCCATCATACCTTCTTTGTACTGGTGTTTTACCTGCAGCTGATAGCCATATGCCTTGCCGATAGAACCATTTTCATCTGCCCAGCTGTCCCAGATATGGCTGTGCAGGTCATGGATATTATTTGATTTTTTCTGCCAGATCCATAAAATTTCGTCCATCGCACTTTTCAGAGCTGTCTTTCGCAGAGTCAGCGCCGGAAATTCTTTGCGCAGATCATAGCGGTTTACTACACCGAATCTTTTGATTGTATATGCCGGTGTGCCGTCCTCCCATACAGGACGTACTTTTTCGCCTTCTGTACTTGTCCCGTTTTCTATTACATCTTTACACATATTAATAAAAGTAACATCTGCCAAACTCATTGCATTTCTCCTTTCATTTCCCCATCATATAAATTTTATATTCTCCAGATCCGCTTTCGGTCCCGGCTCTGTACCATTTCCGTATGAATTATAACACATCACAACCTAAGATGCACCTTCTGAAAATTCCGGTTCATCATAGATATTCATCTTTTTCTCCTGACATTCTTTTTGACACTGTTTCCTTCCATTTTACCACCTATCGTTTTTTCTGTGAACCTCCAGATTCATTTAAAAATCATTGTATTCTTCAGCATTTTTGTCATTTTTCCTATCTTTACATTTTTCCGGAGCCATGCTATATTAAAACCCATGAAAATACTGATTACACTTTTGAAACCCTTATCTTTTCTTCCTGCGCTTCTTATGATGTATCTGATCTTTTCATTCTCAGCCCAGACCGGGGAGGTGTCCGGGGAATTAAGTTACAAGATCAGCTATAAGATTGTAGACGTCAAGAACGAGGTTTTACACGAAAACAAGGATTCTTATGAATTAAGCTATGAAGCAGACAATATTCATTTTTATGTAAGAAAAGCTGCGCATATGACCGAATATTTTCTTCTCGCTGTGGCAGTTTCTTTCCCACTTTATGTTTATCGTATCCGTGGCATCTGGCTGTTTCTTCTTGCCGGCAT
>CAKROE010000034.1 GCA_934371915.1 uncultured Blautia sp.
CATTTAATCCGCTGGAAGTTGCAGACAATATCAAAAAGCAGGGTGGTTTTATCCCAGGTATTCGTCCAGGAAAACCTACATCAGATTATTTGACTAAAATGCTTAATTATATTATATTTATAGGTGCGGTAGGCCTGATTATTGTGGCAGTAATTCCGTTCTTCTTCAATGGTGTATTTGGAGCACATGTTTCCTTCGGTGGTACATCTATCATCATCGTTGTTGGCGTTGTTCTTGAAACATTGAACCAGATCGAGTCTCAGTTGCTTGTCCGCAATTACAAAGGCTTTCTGAACAGCTAAAACGAAGGCTGTGGTGTGAAAGCATCACAGTCTTTTTTGTTTTTTGCTTCATAAAGAAAAAGGAGGGTATTTTTTATGCGTATTATTATGTTGGGTGCACCGGGAGCCGGAAAAGGAACTCAGGCAAAGAAGATTGCCGAGAAATATGGTATTCCGCATATTTCAACAGGAGACATTTTCCGTGCAAACATCAAAAATGGTACAGAATTGGGTACAAAAGCAAAAACTTATATGGATCAGGGTCTTTTGGTACCAGATGAATTAACCTGTGATCTTGTAGTAGACAGAATTCAGCAGGATGATGCAAAGAACGGATACGTACTGGATGGTTTCCCGAGAACGATTCCTCAGGCAGAATGCCTCACAGCAGCGCTTGAGAAACTGGGAAGCAAAATTGATTATGCAATTGATGTAGATGTACCGGATGAAAACATTGTAAACCGTATGTCCGGCAGAAGAGCCTGCCTGAAGTGCGGAGCAACTTATCATATCGTGTATGCTGCACCAAAGAAAGAAAATGTTTGCGATACCTGTGGAGAAGCATTGGTACTCCGCGATGATGACAAACCGGAAACAGTTTCCAAACGTCTGAAGGTTTATCATGAGCAGACACAGCCACTGATCGATTACTACACAAAGCAGGGTGTTTTAAAGACTGTAGACGGAACCTGCGCACTGGATGAAGTGTTTAAGGCAATCGTTGAAATCTTGGGAGAATAAAGATGTCAGTTTCAATTAAGTCAGAACATGAAATTGAGCTTATGAGACATGCCGGTCATTTACTGGAACAGGTTCATGATGAACTGGCTTCTCACATTAAGCCGGGAATCAGCACAAAAGAACTGGATCGCATCGGTGAGGACATGATCCGTTCCATGGGTTGTATTCCGAACTTTAAAAATTATCAGGGCTTTCCAGCATCATTCTGTATCAGTCTGAATGATGAAGTAGTACATGGGATCCCGTCCAGACAGAAAATCATTCAGGAAGGCGATCTGGTTAAGATTGATGCCGGACTGATCTACAAAGGATATCATTCAGACGCTGCCCGTACTTATGCAGTCGGTGAAGTATCTCCGGAAGCAAAACAGCTTATGGATGTTACAAAGCAGAGCTTTTTTGAGGGAATCAAATTTGCAAAAGCCGGAAATCATCTGAATGACATTTCCAAAGCAATTGGCGCATATGCTGCAAAATTCAATTATGGTATTGTACGTGACCTGGTTGGTCACGGAATCGGAACTCATCTTCACGAAGATCCGCAGATACCGAACTTCCCGCAGAAGCGCAGAGGTATCAAACTGATGCCGGGTATGACACTTGCAATTGAACCAATGATCAATCTGGGACGCGCAGATGTTGCGTGGGAGGATGATGAGTGGACAGTTGTAACAATGGACGGATCTCTTTCTGCACATTATGAAAATACCATTCTGATCACGGATGGAGAACCGGAAATTCTGACTCTTACAAAATGACAGGTGACACAGGAGGTTTATAATGTCAAAAGCAGACGTAATTGAAGTGGAAGGTACTGTATTAGAGAAGCTGCCTAATGCGATGTTCAAAGTAGAACTTGAAAACAAGCATGTAGTGCTGGCACATATCAGCGGAAAGCTGCGTATGAACTTTATCCGTATTCTTCCTGGAGATAAAGTAACAATCGAACTTTCTCCGTATGACCTTTCTAAAGGAAGGATTATCTGGAGAGATAAGTAAAACCGTGAGGGGGACATGCTCAGAGTTACGAAGGCCGCTGTCCCCCTCACACTCCCCCTGTTGGCCACGTCCGGTGCAGGGGGAGTTTTTTCGTTAAGAAATAATAAGAGAAGTTCCAGGTTGTGGCAGTATGAAGGGTGTTGACTATAGACTGTATTCTGGATTACTGATATATGCAGGTTGAGCCGAAGGGAAAGGGGGATTTTCATGAAGAGTCAGATGACAACGCTTTGTTATATAGAAAGAAATGATTCGTATCTGATGATGCACCGGATCAAAAAGCAGCATGATGTGAATGCAGGCAAGTGGATCGGTGTCGGAGGTCATTTCGAGATGGGAGAGAGTCCGGAGGACTGTCTTCTTCGGGAAGTGAAGGAGGAGACCGGACTTACGCTTCTGTCATGGAAATTCCGCGGGATCGTTACGTTTTCGCAGGAAGGTTTCGGGACAGAGTATATGTGTCTCTACACGGCGGATGAGTTTGAGGGAGAGTTCCATGACTGTGAAGAAGGCGTTATGGAGTGGGTTCCGAAGACAAAGCTTATGGATCTGAATCTCTGGGAAGGAGATAAGATCTTTCTGAAGCTTCTCAGGGCGGAAGAGCCGTTTTTTTCACTGAAACTGTCTTACAGGGGAGATGAGCTGGTAGAAGTGAAATTGAATGGTAAAGAATTAAAGTAAAAAGCTGAAATAAAAAAATTAAAGAAAATGTAAAATAATGCTTGCAATTTGTAATTTTGAATGCTAATATATCATATGTACGCGCTGAGAGTGCGTGTATGAACTGCAGATTCAAGCCTATATTACGGAAAAGGAGGATTTCCAGTGAAAGTAAGATCATCTGTAAAGCCGATCTGCGAAAAATGCAAGATCATCAAAAGAAAAGGATCTATCAGAGTAATCTGTGAAAATCCAAAACACAAACAGCGTCAGGGTTAATCCGACAGTTTGTGAAACGTGCGGCTGCAGTTTGATACACCCGGAAGGGTTGTTCGGACTGTTTTAATATCTTATTAAAGAAGCATGTATTGCCTAATACCGAGAGGCAACAGCGTCCGTGAGGACACAATTTCGGAAAGGTCGTTCTTTCGCCAAAGACGACTGGGTGTTTTACCGAGGCACCCCAATTAGGAAACTAGAAAATCAGAAAGGTTTTGAAGAAGTGCCCCATTTCACCTTGCGAGACTGCAAGTGGTACCGTTCAGAATACTTTCAAAAAGAAAATGGAGGAAACAGTACATGGCTCGTATAGCTGGTGTAGACTTACCAAGAGAAAAACGTATCGAAATCGGCCTTACCTATATCTATGGTATTGGTAGAGCAAGCGCAGACAAAATCCTTGCTCAGGCAGGTGTAAATCCTGACATTCGTGTCAGAGACCTGACAGACGATGATGTAAAGAAAATCAGTGCTGTCATTGATGAGACAATGATGGTAGAAGGTGATCTTCGTCGTGAAATCGCTCTGAATATCAAGAGACTGCAGGAGATCGGATGCTACAGAGGTATCCGTCATCGTAAAGGACTTCCGGTTCGTGGCCAGAAGACCAAAACAAACGCAAGAACACGCAAAGGTCCTAAGAGAACCGTTGCTAATAAGAAAAAATAAAGTACTTAATGAATGCAAGCTTTTAAGCGCAGCATGAATTTAGTACGTATTTTGTTCGACGGCGCTTAATGAAGCCGAGTGATAACGAAGGCTGAATTTAGCAAGTCGAACTTCCTTAAGAAACATACAGACTATTATATAACAAGGAAAGTGTAGGTTAGTTTTAAAATGGCAAAAGCAACCAGAAAAGCGACTACAAAACGTCGTGTAAAGAAAAACGTTGAACACGGACAGGCACATATCCAGTCTTCTTTTAACAATACAATTGTTACTCTGACAGACAACGAAGGAAACGCTCTTTCATGGGCAAGTGCTGGTGGTCTTGGATTTAGAGGTTCAAGGAAATCTACTCCTTATGCAGCACAGATGGCAGCAGAGACTGCAACAAAAGCTGCTTTAATTCATGGTTTAAAAACTGTTGATGTTATGGTTAAAGGACCAGGTTCCGGACGTGAAGCTGCAATCCGTGCCCTTCAGGCATGTGGTCTTGAAGTAACAAGTATCCGTGACGTAACACCGGTTCCGCATAACGGATGCCGTCCACCAAAACGCAGAAGAGTCTAATTTAGGAGGTAGCTTGAAATGGCAGTAAATAGAGTTCCTGTTCTGAAAAGATGCAGATCCCTTGGCCTGGATCCGATTTACTTAGGAATTGATAAAAAATCCACAAGACAGTTAAAACGTGCAAACAGAAAAATGTCTGAGTACGGTTTACAGTTAAGAGAAAAACAGAAAGCAAAATTCATCTACGGAGTTCTGGAAAAACCTTTCCACAACTACTACAACAAAGCTGACAGAATGCCGGGACAGACTGGTGAAAACCTTATGGTTCTTCTCGAGAGCAGACTTGACAACGTTGTATTCCGTATGGGTCTTGCAAGAACAAGACGTGAAGCACGTCAGATCGTTGATCACAAGCATGTACTTGTAAACGGCAAATGTGTAAACATTCCGTCTTACCTTGTAAAAGCCGGTGACACAATTGAAATCAAAGAAAAATGCAAAGGTTCTGAAAGATACAAAGGTATTCTGGAAGTAACAGGCGGAAGACTTGTTCCGGAATGGCTTGATGTAAATCAGGAAGCTTTAAGCGGAACTGTAAAAGAACTTCCAAGAAGAGAAGCAATCGATGTTCCGGTAAACGAGATGCTTATCGTCGAGTTGTACTCCAAATAATGCATACTAGCTCGTTAAATACCCTCAAATGTTGACAAACCCAGAAGGAGGGACTTATAGTGTTTGATTTTAATAAACCAAAAATCGAAATTACGGAAATATCCGAAGATAAAAAATTTGGCAGATTCGTAGTAGAGCCACTCGAAAGAGGTTATGGTACTACACTTGGTAATTCTCTCAGAAGAATTATGCTGTCATCCCTCCCGGGAGCAGCAGTTAGCCAGGTTAAGATCGATGGTGTTCTTCATGAATTCAGCTCTATTCCGGGCGTAAAAGAAGACGTTTCTGAGATTATTATGAATCTTAAGAGCCTGGCCATCAAAAATAACAGCGCTGACAACGAACCGAAGACTGCATACATTGAGTGTGAAGGTAAGGGTGTTGTAACTGCTGCTGATATTCAGGCAGATCAGGATATCGAAATCATGAATCCGGATCAGGTCATTGCTACTCTTAACGGCGGCAAAGACTGCAGACTGGCTATGGAACTTACAATTACACGTGGACGTGGTTATGTAAGTGCTGACAAAGGCAAATCTGAAGATATGCCGATCGGTGTGATCGCAGTTGATGCTATCTATACACCGGTTGACAGAGTCAATATGGTTGTACAGAATACCCGTGTTGGTCAGGTGACTGATTTCGATAAACTTACACTGGATGTATTTACCAATGGAACATTGGATCCGGATGAGGCTGTCAGCCTTGCTGCAAAAGTTCTGAGCGAACACCTCAGCCTTTTCATTGATCTTTCTGAAAACGCTAAGACTGCAGAAGTCATGATCGAAAAAGAAGACAATGAAAAAGAAAAAGTTCTCGAAATGAGCATTGATGAACTGGAACTTTCTGTTCGTTCTTACAACTGCCTGAAGAGAGCCGGTATCAATACTGTTGAAGAACTGTGCAACAAAACTTCTGATGACATGATGAAGGTTCGTAACCTTGGTCGTAAGTCACTGGAAGAAGTACTTGCAAAACTGAAAGAACTGGGATTACAGCTTCAGCCAACTGAAGAATAATCCACCGTTAGATTAATAGCAGCGGGGATGCCTAAGCATCAGGACAGTAAGACCGAACAAGCATGTTCTGGTGTCCCGCAGATGGAGGAAAATAAAATGGCAAAATATAGAAAATTAAGCAGAACATCTGATCAGAGAAAAGCTCTGTTAAGAAACCAGGTGACAAATCTTCTGTATCACGGAAAAATCGTTACCACTGAAGCAAAAGCAAAAGAAATTCGCAAGATCGCCGAAGGTCTTATCGCTATGGCAGTACGTGAAAAAGACAACTTTGAGACAGTTACTGTAACTGCAAAAGTTGCACGTAAAGATGCTGAAGGTAAGAGAGTGAAAGAAGTTGTAGACGGTAAGAAAGTAACCGTATACGATGAAGTTCAGAAAGAAATCACTAAAGATGCTCCGTCCAGACTGCACGCTCGTCGTCAGATGGCTAAAGTTTTCTACTCTGTTAAAGAAGTACCTGCAAAAGGTGCCGGCAGAAAGAAAAACACCAAAGATATCGACATGACAAAGAAAATGTTCGAAGAAATCGCACCGAAATATGCTGGTCGTAACGGTGGTTACACAAGAATCGTTAAAATCGGACCTCGTAAAGGTGACGCAGCAATGGAAGTACTTATTGAATTAGTATAATTCTGTTTGTGACTGAAATCGCAGGAGAGATGCCATTATGGTATCTCTCTTTTTTTGCGGAAAAAATGAAATAGAAATGAAATAAAAATGTTATAATTTGCAATTGCATCATATTTGCATCAAATTTATACTTTATACTGAAATGGTTGAATTTGATACATTATGTCAGGGGATTCAATATGAAGAAGATAAAGATTTTGGTTGTCGATGATGAAATCAAACTTTTGCAGACGGTGACGGAATTTTTAACATTACAGAAGTTTTCTGTTATGCAGGCCTCATCAGGAAGCGAAGCATTGAAGATATTTACGGAAAACAAAAAAGAGATAGAACTTATTTTACTTGACCTGATGCTTCCGGATATAAGCGGTTATTCTGTGTTACGGGAAATTCGCAAGATTTCTGATGTTCCAGTGATTATCCTTTCCGCACGTTCAGAAGTTATGGATCAGATGAACGGATTTGAAAAAGGTGCGGACGATTATATTACGAAGCCGTTCAGTCTGGGCCTTGTAAAACTTCACATAGAGGCTGTCCTGAAGAGAGCCGGAAAAATGAAAAATATTCTGGAGTATGGAAAAATCAGAATTGAAAAAGGCAGGCAGCTTGTCTATAGAGAAGATGAAATATTAGAAATGACGCGCCGGGAATATGAACTGCTTTTGTATTTTATGGAACATAAAGAAACGGTTCTGAGCCGGGAAACGATTTTGAATGCGGTATGGGATTATGATTATGCCGGTGATGTGCGAACGGTTGATACACTTGTAAAGCAGATACGTAAAAAGCTCGGAGATGACTGTAATTATATTCATACCGTGTATGGCGTAGGTTATTTGTTTGAGGATAAAGCGGATGAAAGATAAAAGTACTGTAAAGAAAATGCGGCATGCAGTTCTTGCATCTGCGATATTGCTGATAGTTGCGGTCTTTGCCTATGGCATAGGCTGTTATCCATTGTATATTAATGCAAAAAGCAATGTCATGCATCAACTGTATGATGAACTGAAGGATATAGAAATTTCCGATATGGATGATGATGACAGAGAAAGTCTGAATGAATATCAGAATGAGAAGATAGATATTCTAATAGTTGATAGCAACTTCAGGGAAATTTATTCAAATAAAGGAGAAATGTCACAGTCCTATATTCGTAAAAGATTTCAGGATCGTCTAAAAGAGTACAGAGAAGAAGGGGTAATTGACAGAAGAATCTATCAGTCACGTCAGAGGCTTATTTTAAAAGGAAAGATTGTTCAGGAGAAAAATATTTATTATGCCTATTTGAGAAAAGATGTCCAGTCAGCATATGAAATTGTACATGCATCTGTATTTTATTTTTCTGTTGCGATAGCTATTCTCATTTTAATTCAGTATTTGTGGTATCGGAAATGCAGAATGGAAGAAAATAATGAAAGTGATCAGGCAGATTTTCAATTACAGGAGAGACAGACCGAGTTTGTGGCAAATGTTTCACATGAACTGAAAACTCCGATTGCCGTAGTATCCAGCCAGATCGAGATGCTGGAGCTGATGGGCGACAAGATAGACAGAGCGTACTATTTTTCATCAATCCATGAAGAACTGGATAAAATGTCAAAGATGGTCGGAGAACTCCTGGATTTCAGTATGCTGGACAATGCACTGAATACTATGGAAATCAGTTCCGTAGATGTATCGGAGATGATAGAATATCTTTTGCTGCGATATGAAGGACTTTTTAAGCAAAAGGGAATCCGAATAGAACAAAAGATTTCGCCGAATGCAGTTGTACGTGGCAATCAGATGTATCTGGAGCGTGCGGTAAACAATTACCTGATGAATGCAATGCAGCATACAGGACAGGGAAAAAAGATCTGCGTTACAGTACAGAAAGAAAAAAAATATGTCACGATCAATGTATTTAATGAAGGTGAACAGATAGCTGAAAATCAGCTGGAACATATCTGGGAGAGTTTCTACACATTAGCAAGAAAGAAAAAGAGCGGAGACACGCAGAAGATGAATGCAGGTCTCGGACTTTATATGGTAAAAAAAATCATGGAATATCACAAAGGTAAATGTGGCGTTGAAAATCAGGCGAATGGAGTAAATTTCTGGTTACAGATACCGATATATGAAGAAAAAAATAAATAGCAGAAGGAGAAGAACAATGCGAAACAATAAAAAATTACTTTTCATGGCTGGTTTGATTTCAATATCTATACTGGCAGGCTGCGGAAATGCAGCAGAGAAAGAGAACGATACGAAGGCAGAAACATCCGCAGATGAAAGTACGGAAGAGAGCACTGAGGCTGCTGAGACAGAAGATACAGAATCAGAAGACACCATGGCAGACAGTGCAGATGCCGAAACGGCTGATACAGTGACAGAAGATGCAAAATCAGAAGAATCAAAGACATTTGATGCAGACACGGCTTCCGTAGCAGGCTGGAATTTTACAGTAGAAGATGTGCAAAAAAGCAAGTCACTTGAAAACGTCAGTGTAGAGCTTGGATACACAGATGTAGAGACAAACAGCTTTAAGAAAGAAGCAAGCGACGGAAAAACATTCTGTATGATCAAAATGAAGATAGAAAAAGACGGAAGTACAGAAAGTATCGACTGGGCAAATATGAAAGTCACAGATGCTGACGGAAACGAATACGAAAGAATGGAAGATGAGTTCCTGAGTGATTTGGGAATGATGCGTATGCCGGGAAATACTCTTAATTTCGGCACCAGTGAAGGCTGGATGATCTATGAAGTCAATGAAGATGCAGAGGGACTTACATTAAACTACAGCTTTAATGAAGACGAGTATCATTGTAATCTGTAAATCAGAAAAAGGAGACAGGGTATGTACAGCAGAAAGAGACTGAAACTTTTTATGATTGCAGCTGTTTGTGCTGCGTGTGTATCCGGAACTGCTTCTATAACAGTAAATGCGGATGAAAATAACACAGAGAATGTAACAAATGTACTTGAAAAAATCGATATTTTCGAAAATCAGAATCAGATCGATGAAGCATTTAAAGCAGAATTAGATAATAAATATCCGCTGGAAAATGCATTGATCGTGGTAAATCCGTACGGAACATCACCGTTGTCTGCAGTAGCCGTATTTTCGACAGAGGAAGCGACAGGCGGAACCATTACAGTAAAAGGAAAATCACCGGAAAATGATATAGTCGGAAACATTGAGTCGGCAAAAGACCATATTGTACCGATTTACGGTCTTTATAACGGTGACACCACGACCGTAGAGATCAGCCTGGAAGATGGTGAAAAGTCCTCTTTTGAGGTTACGACGGAAAAGACGGAGATGGATTATGGCGATGTTCAAATGGAAATATTTGATGAATCAAATTATGATTACTCCAATCTGTCATTTTTGTGTTCAACCATGGGCTCCGTGTATGCGGTAGACGGTGCAGGAGATATTCGTTTTTATACGAATATGGGAGGTTCACTCGGCGTACATTTTCTTGCAAACGGACATCTGATGATGCCGGCTCCATATGTTTTAAAAACAAGTTATTACAAAGAAGGCCTGCTTGAAGTAGATCTGAATGGAAAAATTTATCGCGAATATGCAGTCCCGGGAGGTCAGCATCACGATTTCAGAGAACTTGCAAATGGTAATCTGCTTGTAGCGTCAGACAGTCCGGATCTCAGTTCGGTAGAGGATTATGTAGTCGAAATTGATCGTGAATCCGGCGAAGTGGTGTGGGAACTGGATATGAAAGATCTTCTCGATATCGAGGATGGTGCATCGGCATCCATGGAAAGCGACGGAAGCGATGAGGAAGACTGGTTCCATAATAATGGACTCTGGTATGATGAAGAAAATGATCTGGTCCTTCTTTCTGCAAGACACAAAGATGCAATCGTAGCAGTTCATAAGGCAGACAAAAAGATTGCATGGATCCTTGGTGATCCGACCGGCTGGGACAAGACAGACAAGTCACTTTTCTTTACACCAACCGGAGATGATTTTGAATGGTTTTATGCTCAGCACTGTGTATCCATGCTGGATAATGGCGATATCATGCTGTTCGATAACGGTACGGCAAAAGTCAAAAGAATTGATAATGACAATCGTGTGACGGGAGATCAGGTATATTCCAGAGCTGTTATTTATCATATCAATACAGACGATATGACTGTATCGCAGGTATATGAATACGGAAAAGAAAGAGGCGCAGACTGGTATGCAGACTGGATATCAGGTGTAGATTCTCTGGATGGTACGAAAGATCATCTGTTTATCACGGCAGGTTCTCATCTGCACAGTGAGGAAGAAAACAGAAGCGATTTTTATCCGTCAGACATGTTCCGTCAGGGACTTACAAAGATGACACATATTGATCAGGTTGATGAGGGAAATCTGACAGCAGAGCTGACTTTAGCGGGAGGTTCGTATAGTGTTCTGACATTCAGAGCATTCCGAATGCCTTTGTATACAGAAAATACAGATTTTGATATTACCGCAAAACCGGAAGTACTGGGAAGTCTTGGTGAGACGCCGTATGAGACACAGGATATTGATCTGACAACGGCTGAAGAACTTCCGGAGGGATGGACGATCAAACTGGATAATTTGAAAGTCTCTGTGGAAGGAAACTATCAGACTGAAAGCAAGGCAGATGAGATTGCAGACGGAACTCTGGTACTTTCAAACGATACAGAAACAAGAGGATATGCACTGACACAGACTTCGACAGAGGGAGATAACGGGGTCAACGTGAAAATCAGCGGATGGGTTTCTACGGATAGTCTGGATGGACAGGAATGGGAGATCTATATTCAGGCAGACGGGAAACTTTATAATACGAATTATAAATTAGCTTTATAATGGGAGTTGTAAAATGAAAAAAGGAAAAGTCAGGAAAATTGTTATACTGATCATTGTGGCATGCATGATTCTGACAGTACTCGGATGCGTTGCCTGGAAGAAGCGGCTTGGAATTTATAATACTTATATGAAAATGACAGGGCGTGAGCCTTCCCGTACAACGCAGTGGGTTTTGAAGGGTAAAGAAATCGGTTATCATAAGCAGGTGATCAAAACCGGAAAGAATAAGTCGGAAACTTTACAGATTGCGGACAATGGAAGCAATATGGAGAAAGTGGAATCCACTATTACGCAGGAGGCTTCCTGGGTGGATACGTCTTTAGAAGTTGATCAGCAGCTTGAGGAAGAGCAGAAGAACGGATATACGTGGGGAGAGCCGCTGATTGTCCAGAATCCATACAGATATTCACCACTGACTGCTGTAATCCTGTTTGATACGGATGAAGAATGTGAAGTTCGTGTAACTGTAAAGGGAAAAACAGAAGCAGCAGATATCGAAGGAACAATTGATGCGGCAACTTCACACAGAGTTCCGGTTGTTGGTCTGTATGCGGGACAGGAAAATACAGTTCTTCTTGAGCTTCTGGATGATGCAGGTAAGGTTATCGATTCACAGGAGGTTAAGATTACGACGGATGAACTTCCGGAAAAAATGAGCAATGCAGTGACACCTGTGAAAACGAGCGGGGAATCTGCCCTGCCGTTAACGATTGTTCATGGACAGGGAGCACGTTATCCATATGCATATGACTGTATGGGAGATGTTCGCTGGTATCTGGATCGCAAATCAGATAAGTTTGGTATTTACCCGTTGTCAAATGACCGATTCCTTTTGGCTGCAGGAGATATTGGTATCACGAATATCGGAAGACCGGATACATCCGATCTATATGAAGCAGATTATCTTGGTCGTGCATATAAACTGTATTATATACAGCAGGGGGTACATCATGATATTGCGGAAAAAGAACCGGGCGGAAATCTGCTTATCCTGAGTAATTCCGGTGAGGAGTATTACTGGGATATGATCCAGGAAATCGACAGGAAAACCGGTGAAGTCGTCGATGAATTAAAACTGAGTGACATCTTCGGGAAACAATACGTAAGCTCGATAGACTGGGCACATATAAATACAATTTCCTATCAGGCATCAGATGATACGATCCTCATAAGTCCGCGTAACCTGT
This sequence comes from uncultured Blautia sp., assembly GCA_934371915.1. Classification (GTDB taxonomy): domain Bacteria; phylum Bacillota; class Clostridia; order Lachnospirales; family Lachnospiraceae; genus Blautia_A. The sequence continues at coordinate 12,482 of CAKROE010000034.1, forward strand.
CGGCAGCAGTAAAGATCAAATGGTCTGCAAAAGAGATCGTCTGGATGCTGGGAGATCCAAATCTCTGGAAGGGCACAGAATTCGAGCAGTATGTTCTGCAGCCGGAAGATGATTTTGTTTACCAGTTCTATCAGCACAGTGTATATCAGCTGACGGCAGATCTGGATGGCAATCCGGAAACTCAGGAAATAAGTATGTTTGATAATCATGCTTCTTTCTTTAAGAACAGAATCAAAGATATTTATGATAATCCGAATGAATCGTATGCATTGGTTTATTCTGTGAATGAAAAAGACAAAACAGTAAAACAGATCAAAAAAATACCGGTGACATATTCTCAGATCACCTCAAATACATATTATGATGAAACAAGTAATCATATTTTCGGAATGTGCGGATATATCAAAGGTGGCGGCGGAATAAACTATGAAATGGATTATGAAACCGGTGAAATTATCAATCAGTATCAGATCAGTTCCTGGTTTTATCGTTCCACACCAATGAAGATTGATTATAATGATCTTGCCTCTGCGATGGAAACAGATAAAAACTACATCTGCGGAGAACTGTTAAAGCCGGTTGAAACAACGAAAAAACTGACAAAGACAACAGACCAGATGCTGGATGAAGCAGATGTAAGCATGAGACTTATGGACCGTATCCTCTATGTAAAATCAGATTATCATGCAATATCACAGATCATTTTTTCCGGTGAGGACCATACTTATGTATATGATCTTTCCGACAAACTGATCTTCAGCAAAAAGATGATGCTGGTAAATCAGGAAATGGCAGTGCCGCTTATGGATATGAGTGCGGACAGCTATGATGTTTATGTGGTATACAAAGATGAATTTTATAACAGTGGTCAGACAATAACTATAAAGCAGTAAATTGTAATACAATACGCAGGAAAGCTCCGGCACCAGATGAGAAGAACTCTTGGCAGTGCAGGAGTTTTTTTCTGCCTTTTTTTTGCAACTTTTTCCTTAAGGTTGATAATTTTTGCATTTTAGCGTACAATCAGATACAAAACAGTATGAAGAAATAAAGGGTTAATTAAGATGAAAATAAGAAAGCTACTCGCAATCTGGGCAGCGAAGGCTGCCGGGACAGGTTGCAAAATGATGGGACGTCAGGGTGTGACCTGGGCAGGAAAGATTGCATTAAAGATATATCCGCAGATTCTTACGGAACTCTCCAAAGAAGTCAGAAAAGGTATATTTGTAGTCTGCGGAACGAATGGTAAGACAACAACGAACAACATGCTCTGTGCAGCGCTGGAAGCAGAAGGACAGAAGGTGGTCTGTAACCATACTGGCTCTAATATGCTGAATGGTGTGGTTGCCGCTTTTGCGCTTGGCGCAGGTTTGAATGGTCATATTGATGCGGATTATGCCTGTATTGAGGTAGACGAAGCATCTACCAGACATATTTTTCCGCGAATGAAACCGAATTATATGGTAATGACAAATCTTTTCCGCGACCAGCTTGACCGTTACGGTGAGATCGACATTACGATGAACATTCTGGAAGAGATGATCCGTACCGTTCCGGATATGAAACTGATCGTAAACGGTGATGATGCACTGTCTGCATACATGGCAATGGACAGCGGTAATCCGTGTGTTTATTATGGAATCAGCCGTCCGGTCATGAAAAATGAGACAAACGAGATCCGTGAAGGACGTTTTTGTAAGAAATGCGGAGAACGTCTGCAGTACAGCTTTTATCATTACAGCCAGCTGGGAGATTATCAGTGTCCGAAGTGCGGTTTTAAGCGCCCTGTTCCGGATTATGATGCAGAAGATGTAAAAGTTGGCGATCAGCTCAGTTTCTCTGTAGAGGAAAATAGAATTATTGCAAATTATCGTGGATTTTATAATGTATATAATATTCTGGCAGCCTATGCAGGCATCCGTATTGCGGGCTTTAAGGCAGAACATTTTATGGATATGCTTAAAAACTTTAATCCGGAAAACGGCAGAATGGAGCAGTTCCGGATCAAAGGTGCCGGAGTGACGTTGAATCTTGCGAAGAATCCGGCAGGTTTTAACCAGAATATTTCTGCTGTCATGCAGGATACCAATCCGAAAGACGTGATCATCGCAATCAACGACAATGCGCAGGATGGTATCGATATTTCCTGGCTCTGGGACGTGGATTTTGACCGTCTCGGAGAAGAAAGCATCCGTTCGATCACTGTCAGCGGTATCCGCTGTCAGGATATGCGGCTGCGTCTGAAATATGTGGATATTCCATCCATTCTGGAAGCTGATGTCGAGAAGGCAATCCGTGACCGTGTGGCAGACGGAACCGGAAATTTATATGTTCTGGTAAACTATACAGCACTTTTCAGCACCAGAAATATACTTAAGAAGCTGGAGGGAGAACACTGATGAAACTGACAATAGGACATTTATACCCGGAACTTCTTAATCTTTATGGTGACAGAGGCAACATTCAGTGCCTGATGAAGAGATGCCAGTGGAGAGGTATTGAAGCAGAGACAATCGCATTTGAGATGGGAGATACCATTGATTTTTCCAAACTGGATATCGTGCTTCTGGGCGGTGGTTCAGACAGAGAGCAGATGATCGTCTGTGAGAAATTAAAAGAGATCCGGAAAGATTTTAAGGCATATGTGGAGGATAACGGTGTTGTCATTGCAATATGCGGTGGATATCAGCTGCTCGGAAGCTACTACAAGACAGATCAGGGCATGATCGAAGGCCTGAGTCTGGTCGACATGTACACAGAGCAGGAAGAAGGCCGTCTGATCAGTAATATCGTTTTGCAGAGTGATCTTTTCGAAATGCCGGTAGTAGGATTCGAAAATCACGGCGGAAGAACCTGCATCAATGAGAACAAACCTTTGGGCAAAGTTCTGTACGGAAAGGGAAATGACGGCAGGACCGGATATGAAGGTGTTGTTTACAAAAATGTAATAGGTACCTATCTTCACGGACCGTTGCTCCCGAAGAACCCGCAGCTTGCAGACTGGCTGATCCTGAAAGCACTTCAGCGCAAATACGGAGAGCAGACAACACTTACAGAACTTGACGACAGCCAGGAAAAAGAAGCGAACGATTATATTTTTCATCGATTTACACAAAACAGATAAGGGGATACAAATGGCAAAATCACACAATCAGAAAGCAAAAATCCTGATCCTTGAACATCTTCTGGCAGACACATCCCGGGACCGGATCGTGACAATGCAGGAGATCCTTGACAAGCTTGCAGAATATGAAATTACGGCAGAACGAAAAAGTATTTACGATGATCTGGAAGCCTTGCGTGAGTTTGGGCTGGATATAGAGTTCAAAAGAGGAAGACCGGGCGGATATTATCTGAAAAACGGAAATGTTCCATCGGTACAGGAAAAACTGACAGCAGATAAAGCGCAAAAAGCTGTCTCTGTAAAAGCTTCTGCCGGAGCAGAGACCGGTTTTATGAGCCTTTGCAAATCTGAGCTTCAGGAAGCAGACAAACCAATGAAATTAGTGTGCCGGAAATCAAAAGAAAAAGAGATGCGGGCATTTTTTGGAACATTGGCAGAATACAAAATAAAAGAGGACGGTGAAATTCACGTTACTGTGCCACAGATCAGCGGCCCGCAGTTTTTCGGCTGGCTGACGGCAATGGGAAAAGATGTACATATCCTGAAACCCAAAAAGACGGCAGCAGCATATAGAGACTATCTCAAAACTCTTGCAAAAGAGTATAAAGGTGTATAAAGGACAGAAAGGAAATCAGCATGAAAAAAAGAGCAGTTTGTATCATACTCGGAGTATTGCTGACCGGAACCATATTCACCGGTTGTGGCAAAAACAAGGCAACAGCGGCAGCCAGTGAAAGTGCGCAGACCGAGAAGGAAGGTGCTGGGGAAGATGTAGAGGCAGATTCTGAAACAGATAAAAAATCCGATAAAGATTCTGCGGATAAAGATACTTCCTCCGATAAAAAGACATCTGCGACAGAGACACCCGCTGCAACGGAGACGGGAACTCCGGAGGAAGAAACGGACACATCAGACGCTGAAAAAATTGCAATTTTACTTCCAAATGAAGAGGAATGGACCAGAGATGCCAAAGAACTCGAGACGAAGTTTACAGATGATGGCTATGCGCCGGTAATCATGTATGCACAGGATGACGCAGACGAGCAGGCATCTCAGGTCAGTGACATGACAGAGGAAGGCATATCTGCAATGGTGATCGCGCCGGTAGATCCATATGGCTTAAGTGAGGAACTTAAAGCTGCAAAAGAGGCTGAGATCCCGGTGATAGCATATGATGATCTGATCATGAACACAGATGCGTTAAAATATTATGTGACATTTGGAGGACGTCAGATCGGACAGCTTATCGGACAGGAAATTATTGACAAAGAAGAACTCGAGAAACTTCAGGAAGCGAAGGAATCAAAGACAATTGAGTTCTTTATGGGGTCTCTGGACGACACACAGGCATTATTTTTTTACAATGGCCTGATGGAAAAACTACAGCCGTATCTGAATGATGGCACACTTGTATGTAAATCCGGACAGATCACATTTGAGGAGACCGGTATCCTGCGGTGGAGCAGGGATGAAGCGCAGTCACGGGCTGAAGAAACGTTAAACGGATTTTATTCAGATACAGAGGCACCGGATATTATCTGCACAGGATTTGACGGTGCGGCAGAAGGTGTATTGAAAGCTCTCCGGAATAACGGACTGACACCGGGGGAAAAATGGCCGATGATCACCGGAGTCGGATGTGAGGCAGAGGCAGTAAGGGACATTGCAGAGAGTGAAATTGCATGCAGCGTCTTCATGGATCGCAGAGTACTGGCAGATCAGGCAGAAGATATGATAAATGTATATCTTCATGGAGAAGACGATCCGGAAGTCAATGATTATGAACAGTATGACAATGGCACAAAGATCATTGCCACCTATTTGTGTGAACCACAGCTCATCAATATAGATAATTATGAGATTCTGGTCGATAACGGATATTATACAGACGACGAGGTAAAACCGGAAGCTACACCGACACCGGAGCCGACTGTGACACCGGAGATTACTGAGAAACCGGATGTTACTGCGACGCCAGAGGTAACAGAAAGCCCGGAAGCGACCGTGACACCTGAGATTACCGAAGAATCTGAGGAGACTGCAACTCCAACACCGACAGAAAAGGTGACACCAACTCCAAAGGAACGTGTGACTTTAAAACGTTCCACAAAGAATAAATAATCGAAATTACATAAAAAGACAAACAAAAAAGGAACCGCTGCTGATATTATATCAGTCAGGGTTCCTTTCGTGTATTTCAGATTAATCACGGAAAGTTAAGGAGTCATCTGTCATGGAATCTACAATTGCGAGGGATTCCAGACGGACACCCATATCACGGATCTTCTGGCCACCGTTCTGGAAGCCTTTTTCAATGACGATACCGGCACCTTCAAGAGTTGCTCCGGATTCTTTTACAATATCGATGAGTCCGAGTAATGCACATCCGTTTGCAAGGAAGTCATCGATCAAAAGTACATGGTCTTCCGGTCCGAGGAATTTCTTGGACAGGATAACGTCATAAACTTTTTTATGTGTGAAGGATTCTACTTTAGAACAGTACATTTCACCATCAAGATTCAGGCTCTGTGCTTTTTTTGCAAAAATGACAGGTACATCAAAATACTGTGCGGCAATACAGGCAATACCGATGCCGGATGCCTCAATAGTGAGGATTTTAGTAATCGGACAATCTGCGAAACGTCTTTTAAACTCTTTGCCGATCTCGTTGATGAGAGTAATATCCATCTGATGATTCAAAAAACTGTCTACCTTCAAAATATTTCCCGGTTTAACGATTCCATCTTTCAGTATACGGTCCTTTAAAAGCTGCATGATTTCTCTCCTTTGATCTCTAAGTGTTTTCATAAAATTATAATAATGATACTCTATTCTTCGAAGAAGTTCAATTCTTTTCGACAAAATTTTTTAGGAAACAATTTCTGAAGGGAACCTGCGTTGCAAAAGTCAGGGAGGTCTGCTACAATGAGGTTAATTTCAGAAAACAGCAGACATCAGGAGGTAGTAAAATGGCTGAACAGAAATATACGGTAAATGCAATGGGTGAGCAGTGCCCGATTCCGGTTGTAAAGACAAAGAAGGTTCTGGACAGTGTACAGGGGGATGCGGAGATCACAGTTCTTGTAGATAATGAAACTGCTGTACAGAATCTGATAAGAATGGGCAGGACTGCCGGGGCAGAAGTGCTTGCTGAGAAAAAAAGTGACAAAGAATTTCATGTGATGCTCCGTGTGAAAGACAGACAGCCATCTGCCGGTATACAGGAGGAAGTAAACTGCATTCCGGATGTAAAGGGTGACTTTGTGATCGCTGTGGATACCGCGACTATGGGAAGAGGAAATGATGAGCTCGGGAAGGTCCTGATGAAAGGATTTCTTTTTGCAGTGACACAGCTTGATGAGCTTCCGAAGACCATGCTGTTTTATAATGGCGGTGCGACGCTTACGACAGAAGACTCCGATTCGCTCGATGATTTAAAGAGTCTGGAGGCACAGGGTGTGACGATCAAGACCTGCGGTACCTGTCTGAATTATTACGGACTGACTGAAAAACTCAAAGTAGGCGAAGTGACCAATATGTATGACATTGTAGAGACGATGGCGAAAGCATCCAAAGTTGTGAAACCATGATAAAAAAAGTACCCAGATATCTTCTGACTTTTTTTAACACGAGCGGTGCGATTGCAGTGGAGCGTTTCTGTAAAGAACGTGAGATTCCCGGAAGACTGATTCCGGTACCACGTGAGATTTCAGCAAGCTGTGGCCTTTCCTGGGCGGTTTTGCGGGAAGAAAAGGACTGCCTTGCATTGGTGGAACGTGAATTTGCAGAAGAAATCGAAGGAAAGTGGATGCTGGATGTCTGAAATCCGGAAAGAGTGGAAAACTATGAAAGAATACGAAGTGATCTGGGAGATTTTTAATAAGTGTCCCAGAAACCAGATGCGAGATGTGTTTGTCGAAGAGGTAGAGATTGCAGACCCGGAAGAGTATGTCAGACACAAATTTCAGGGAAAAGATGTGAGTTATGACAAGACTGTTCTGCCGGACGGCACGATTGTATTTGATATTGTGACTTCTCAGATAAAACAACGATGCTCCTTTACAGAGATTTAGTATTTATGGTATAATAAGATTTACGCAATAAAATACCGGAATGCCTGAAATTCAGGCAAAAGGAGAAAACATGAGTGAGACAAAAGAAACCCATGTACATGTTCGTGAGGACGGGACAGTGATCGAGCATTCTCACGGTCCACATGGTCATCATCACAGCCATGAACAGACAAAAGCAGTCCTGAACAGATTATCCAGAGCAATCGGACATCTGGAGTCCATCAAGCGGATGGTAGAGGACGGCAGGGACTGTTCGGAAGTGCTGATCCAGCTTTCCGCTGTAAAGTCAGCAATCAACAATACCGGCAAAATCATCCTTCAGGATCATATCGAGCATTGTATTGTGGATGCAGTGGAGCATGGTGACAGAGATGCAATCAAAGAACTGGAACGGGCAATCGACAGATTTATGAAATAAAGGAGTAACAATAAAATGGCAAAAGAATGCAGTAACAGCTCATGCAGCAAAGCAAGCTGCGAAGGATGTGCAAGCAAAGGCAAGAGCGAGCCACAGAATTTTCTTGCACCGGCAAATATTTTTTCTGATGTAAAACACGTGATCGGTGTTGTCAGCGGTAAGGGGGGCGTAGGTAAATCTTTCGTAACAGGTTCCCTTGCAAATGCAATGGCAGCAAAGGGCTATAAAGTAGGTATTCTGGATGCAGATATCACCGGACCGTCTATTCCAAAGATGTATGGTCTTACAGGCGCTGCACAGGCAGACGACAACGGCATCTATCCGATGGAGACGGCAAATGGCATTAAGGTCATGTCCATCAACCTGCTTCTTCCTACAGAAGACACTCCGGTTATCTGGAGAGGACCGGTTCTTGCAAATATGGTCAAACAGTTCTGGACTGATGTTGTCTGGGACAAGATCGACTATCTCTTTGTAGATATGCCTCCGGGAACAGGTGATGTGCCGCTTACAGTATTCCAGTCACTTCCGATCGACGGAATCGTGATCGTAAGTTCCCCACAGGATCTTGTAAAGATGATCGTAAAGAAAGCATACAACATGGCTGAAATGATGAAGATCCCGGTTCTCGGAATTGTTGAGAACTACAGCTATGTAAAATGTCCGGACTGCGGTAAATCGATCAAGATCTTTGGTGAAAGTCACATCGATGAGATTGCAGCAGAGCTGAAGGTACCGGTTGTAGGCAAGATGCCGATCGATATGGATTATGCTTCCAAGGCTGACAGAGGAGTATTTGATCAGATCAACAACGAATATATCGCGAAGGCAGTCGAAGTAATGCCAGAGTAAATAAATGCCCGACAGAGGCGGAGAAAATCTGAATTTCAGATAAACTCCGTCGGCTGCCGGGCCTTTTACATTATAAAAAATTATTCTGCAATCATCCGGAAGTTACAATATTTCAAGAAATCTTTCCGCTGCCTGTGAAAGCGGCTGACCGTCATGGTAGACAAGTACAAGCTGTCTGGGGGAAAGGCCGCTGATAAGTGAGATCGGTTTCAGGGAATCATCGGGCGAGAGCATATAATCCGGAATAAAGGCAATGCCGAGCCCGATGCGGGCAAGATCCATCAGAAGGTCGTTGCTGTTGAGTTCGACTTCCGGCAGCAGGTTTAACCCCTGAGAGGCAAATGCCTGATGAAGGTATTCGCTGGTCGTACTCTTGCCGGACAGCATCAGGATCGGATACTCAAGCAGAGTATTCAGCTCACGGGGCATGTCATTTAAAGGAAAATACTCAGGATTTCCTATAAAAATGTCCTGAAATTCTTTTAAGACACGGATCTGCATATGATTGCCGAGACGTGAATTCGGAAAATTGCAGACGATCAGGTCGACCTGGCCTTTTTCCAGAAGTTCCACACAGCCGACGGAAGTGCTGTTGGTGACTTTGATGCGAACATCAGGGAACGCCTGATGAAAATGCTGCAGGTAACTGATCAGATAATAACGGCAGATCGTGTCACTGGCACCGATACGGAGTTGTCCCTTCAGCATATTGTCTCCGGAAAGCAGAGATTCTCCCTCGACGAGCATCTGCAAAGCCGGTTTGACATGCTGCAGAAGAAGTTCTCCTTCCGGTGTGAGGAGGACTTTTTTTGTGCTTCGGATAAAAAGTGTGTGATTCAACTTTTTTTCCAGCGTTTTGATCGACTGGCTTACGGCTGACTGAGAAATAAAAAGCTGACGGGATGCCTCCGAAAAACTTAAAGAAGTGGCAACATAGTAAAAAACTTTGTAAAGCTCAAGATTGATATCCATAGGAACCTCCTGACTAATAAGTTTAAATAATAAAAAATATAAGATATATTAATTTTACTAATGATATTTGTTATGATACTATATATTCTGAAGCAGCACAAGTATGTCTGCATCACTAATATACAACTATAAGACAAACACATATCTGAAAGGAGTTTCTTACTTATGAGTAACGTAAGACGCGTTTATGTAGAAAAGAAACCAGCCTATGCAGTACAGGCAAAAGAATTAAAGCATGAGATCAGCAGCTATCTCGGAATCAAGTCCGCATCAAAAGTCAGAGTGCTGATCCGCTATGATGTAGAAAATATTTCAGATGAAGTTTTTGAAAAAGCATGCAGAACCGTATTCGCAGAACCGCCGGTAGATGATCTGTATTTTGAAAAATTCGAATCAGCAGAAGATGCAAAGATTTTTTCTGTGGAATATCTTCCGGGACAGTTTGACCAGAGAGCAGATTCCGCAGTTCAGTGCGTGCAGTTCCTGAATGGAGATGCACAGCCGATCATCCGTTCTGCAACCACTTATGTAATTGAAGGAAATGTAACAGCCGAAGAATTTGAAGCGATCAAACATCACTGCATCAACCCGGTAGATTCCCGTGAAACAGGCCTTGAGAAGCCGGAGACACTGGTTACCGTATTCCCGGAGCCGGAAGATGTCAAAATCTTTGACGGTTTCAAAGATATGCCGGAAGCAGACCTTAAAGCGCTGTATGATTCTCTGAATCTTGCAATGACATTTAAGGATTTCCAGCACATCCAGAATTACTTTAAAAACGAAGAAAAACGTAATCCATCCATGACAGAGATCCGTGTACTTGATACATACTGGTCCGATCACTGCCGTCATACCACATTCTCCACAGAGCTTACCGATGTGAAGTTTGATGAAGGCGATTACAAAGAACCAATCGTTAAGACTTACGAAAAATATCTTGCAGACAGAGAAGTACTTTATAAAGATCGCGATGACAAATTTGTCTGCCTGATGGATCTTGCCCTGATGGCAATGAAGAAACTGAAATCCGAAGGCAAACTTGCAGATCAGGAAGAGTCCGATGAGATCAATGCCTGCAGTATCGTTGTTCCGGTTGATGTAGACGGTAAGGAAGAAGAGTGGCTGATCAACTTCAAGAATGAGACACACAACCATCCGACCGAGATCGAACCATTCGGTGGTGCGGCAACCTGTCTTGGCGGTGCAATCCGTGACCCGCTTTCCGGACGTACTTATGTATATCAGGCAATGCGTGTGACCGGCGCAGCAGATCCGACAGTATCCGTAAAAGAAACTCTTAAAGGAAAACTTCCGCAGAAAAAACTGGTCAGAGGTGCAGCTCATGGCTACAGCTCCTATGGTAACCAGATCGGTCTTGCTACCGGTTATGTAAAAGAAATCTATCATCCGGATTATGTTGCAAAACGTATGGAGATCGGTGCCGTTATGGGTGCAGCTCCGAGACGTGCAGTTATCCGTGAAAATTCCGATCCGGGAGATATCATCATCCTGCTCGGCGGACGTACAGGCCGTGATGGTATCGGTGGTGCGACCGGTTCCTCCAAAGTACATACAGAGGCATCTATCGAAGTTTGCGGTGCAGAAGTACAGAAAGGTAACGCACCGACAGAACGTAAGATCCAGCGTATGTTCCGTCGTGAAGAAGTCAGCCATATCATTAAGAAATGTAATGACTTCGGTGCCGGCGGTGTATCCGTAGCAATCGGTGAACTGGCAGACGGTCTGGTCGTTGACCTTGACAAGGTTCCCAAAAAATATGCAGGTCTTGACGGTACAGAGCTTGCTATTTCCGAATCACAGGAAAGAATGGCAGTTGTTGTAGATCCCAAGGATGTACAGGAATTTTTGAAATATGCTGCAGAAGAAAATCTCGAAGCGGTAGAAGTGGCGGTTGTTACCAAAGAGCCCAGACTGGTACTCGAATGGAGAGGCAAAAAGATCGTCAATATTTCCCGTGCCTTTCTGGATACCAACGGAGCACATCAGGAAGCCGATGTTGCCATTGATGTTCCGAAAAAAGAAGATAATTATTTCAATGAATATGCGATCAAGGATGTTGCGGATGCCGTAGCAGAAGGTGATGTCAAGAAAGCCTTCCTCCGCACCCTGAATGACCTGAATGTCTGCAGCCAGAAGGGGCTGGTGGAAATGTTTGATGCATCCATCGGTGCAGGCAGCGTTTACATGCCTTACGGTGGTAAATACCAGCTGACAGAGACGCAGACCATGGTTGCAAAGCTTCCTTTATTACAAGGAAAGACAGAGACCGTTACCATGATGAGCTATGGTTTTGATCCCTACCTTTCAAGCTGGAGCCCTTATCATGGTGCTGTTTATGCAATTACCGAATCGCTGAGCAAGATTGTTGCTGCAGGTGGTGATTTCAAAAAAGTACGTTTTACATTCCAGGAATACTTCCGTAGAATGACCGAGGACAAGCATCGTTGGAG
>CAKROE010000035.1 GCA_934371915.1 uncultured Blautia sp.
ATGCAACATCAATCGGTTTTCTAGATGATGCAAAACCGGATATTCAGTATAAAAAACTGCCGAAGGATCTGGTAGTATGTGATGTAATTCCAAATAAATTAAGAACTTCGTTTTTACAGGAGGCAGAGAGACATAATTTAAGAACGTTTAATGGTTTGGAAATGCTGGTAAATCAGGGTGCATTGGCTTATGAGTTGTGGACAGGACGAAAAGCACCTGTGGAAGTAATGAAGCAGGCAATGAAAAAAGAATACGGAGAGTGCTGAGAAAAATATATGAGTGGAATTAAGGATGTTGCAAAAAAAGCAGGAGTGTCCATTTCAACGGTGTCCAATGTACTGAACAAATCAAAATATGTAAGCCCGGATCTGGTGATGCGTGTAGAAAAAGCTGTAGAAGAGCTTTCTTATGAGGCTAATCCGATAGCAAGAAGCATGAAAAATAATAAAACGGGAACGATCGGAGTGATTACAGAAGATATGTGCGGAGTGTTTTATCCGTACGTAGTAAAGGGAATCAATTCAGTAACAGTAGAAAAAGGATATCAGATCATCATTTGTGATACACAGGCAACCTATGGTGACAAGAATGCAATCAAAAGAGAAAAAGAGTTGTTTCGAAGACTGATAGCGAACCGGGTAGACGGAATTATTTTTGTCTCTTCAATATCAAATGAGAGCGCAGAAAAATATTTTTCACAGTTGAGAAAACAGGCAAATAAATATAAAAAAATCCCGCTGGTAAGTATGGAACGTGACATGACGGACGTTGGGATTGATTCTGTGTATTTTGACGGATATGCAAATGCACAGAAGGCAGTACAGCACCTGATCGACTGTGGATGCAAAAAAATATGTCATATTACGGGCGCCACAGAACTGCAGATTGCGTTGGAGCGTATAAGAGGCTACGAAGACTGCCTGAAGAAGAATGACATGTATTATGACAGGGGAAAAATGATGGTCTACGGTGATTACAGCCATCAGAGCGGTTATGCATGTATGAAACAGCTACTGGAACAGGTCCCGGATCTGGACGGTGTATTCTGTGGAAACGACCAGATGGCGATTGGTGCGCTGAAAGTCCTGAAAGAATATGGAAAGAGAATACCGGAAGACATCAAACTTATGGGATATGATGATGTTTTCCTATCGAGTGTGGTAGAACCGTCGCTTTCAACAATCCATATCCGGAAAAGACATGCCGGGATCGAAGCGGCGAAGATACTGTTTCAGAGAATAGAAGAACAGGATGAGAAATATCATGATGCAATAGGTATCAAAATGAATGCAAGACTTGTTGTACGAAAATCAACAGTAGAAGATGCACCGGAAGACTGGAATCTGGTCGACTGGTAAAAGGATATCCCCGATATCATCTGATGATGGTGGTGTCGGGGATTTTTTTGTAGATAAATTTGCAAAAAATATAAATAATTGTATAATCAAAACAAATGAAAAAACGTTTTACGGAACGAGGAGAGGGCGAAACTTAAAAAAATTGTGCAATTTTAACGAAAACACACCAGAAAAACGTTTCACTATTTACAAATATTAAATTGTGTACAAAAATCAATTGACAAATACAATATAAAAGGATATGATAAATCTATCTTAAGACGGCAAAAGCACTTAAAACATATGTATATTATGTGAAAAATAGTGCAAAAAGCACAATAATCAACAAGGCTATTTTTTTTAACCATTAGAAAAACGTTTTACCAAAAAGGAGAGGATAATATGCAAAATAAAAAAAGACTTGCTGAAAAAGCGTTGGAACAGGGTGGCGGAATTTTAAGACTTGCTCCTACCTGGGTACCGAGATCGTTTTGCAGACCGGGAAAAAGAATCAAACTTCATCCGGATGATTATTTTGTTCTGGGTCAGAGAGGTGGAATAGATGAGAGATGGTTTTCATCTACCACATGGGCTGAGAATGGACCGGATACACCGGAAGATGAAGGCCTCAGCTATGTTGTAGTTGATGATGAAGGAAAAGAAAAAGTCCTGCTCAGAGATGTTGTGGAACTTCTGGGAGCAGAGGTTATCGGAGAGACACTCTGGAACAAATATCACAGATGGCCGATGTTTTCCAAATTCTTTGATAATGCAGGCCCGTTGCCGCATCACATCCATCACAGAGATCAGCATGCGAACAGAGTTGGTGCTTCAGGAAAACCGGAAATGTATTTCTTCCCGTCACAGTTAAATAACCACGGTGGAGAATTTCCATTTACTTTCTTCGGACTGAATCCTGAAACTACAAAAGAAGAAGTTCTTGAATCTCTGAAAAACTTTACAAAAGGAGATAACAGAATCACTTCTCTGGCAATGGCATATAAGCTGGATCTTGATACCGGATGGGATGTACCTCCGGGAGTATTACATGCACCTGGAAGCCTTTGTACTTATGAACCGCAGTTTGCATCAGATGTATACGCAATGTATCAGTCAGTCCTTTTGAACGGACAGATCGTAGGAGAAGATCTTCTCTGGAAGAACACACCGGAAGAAGAGCTTGGAAATTATGAATATCTGCTGGATGTTATCGACTGGGATAAGAACGTAGATCCTGATTTCCATAAGAACCGTTTTATGGCACCGAAGCCGGTGAGACCGATGGAAGACATGATCGCAGATGGATACATTGAAGAGTGGATTTGCTATAAGTGTGAAACAGTCTGTGCAAAACGCCTGACTGTTCTCCCGGGACAGACTGTAACAATCAAAGACAGCGCACCATATGGTCTGATCTGTCTGGAAGGCCACGGAACTTTCGGAAAATGGGAAATCGAATCTCCGGCACTGATCCATTATGGACAGCTGACACATGACGAATATTTTGTAACTGAAAAAGCAGCAAAAGAAGGTGTTGTGATTACAAATCCATCCACCACAGATCCAATCGTGATTCTGAAACATTTCTCGGAAAACCCGGATTTGGTTATTGAATAGAAAATTGAAGGAGGAGAAAAGTCTTGGGAGGCAAATACATACTGGAAGCCACAGGAATTGATAAAGCTTTCTCCGGAGTAACTGTACTAAAAGGAGCAGAACTCTGTATTGAACCAGGTGAGCTCCACGCACTGATGGGTGAAAATGGTGCAGGAAAATCTACTCTTATGAAAATTATCATGGGTATTTATACAAAAGACGCAGGCAAGGTTGTTCTTGACGGTAAAGAAGTTGAATTCAAGTCGGCCAGAGAAGCACTTGATGCCGGAATATCCATGATCCATCAGGAATTAAGCCCTATTCCAGAAATGACAGTTGCAGAGAATGTTTTTCTTGGAAGGGAACAGAAAAAAATCAAAGGGTTGCCTTTTGTAGATAAAAAGCAGTTAAATCAGAAAACACAGGAGCTTCTTGTTGAATATGAACTGGACCAGTACATAAAACCAACAATGAAAATGAAGAATCTGAATATTGCTCAGATTCAGATGATGGAGATCATCAAAGCGGTTTCCTACAATTCAAAAGTTATCATTATGGATGAGCCTACCTCTTCCTTATCAGAAAAAGAGACAGAGACACTGTTCCATATCATTGATAATCTGAGAGCCAAAAAAGTCGGAATTATTTATATCTCTCATCGAATGGAAGAGGTTTTTGAACTTGCCGACAGAGTTTCTGTACTTCGAGACGGACAGTTTATAGGCTGTGTCAAAGTTGCTGATGCATCCAGAGAACAGTTGATTAACATGATGGTAGGTCGTGAGCTAGAAGGTGGTTATCCGACCAACACGGCGAAAAAAGGAGCAGTAGTTCTTGAACTGAAGAATTTCACCAGAAAAGGTGTTTTTGAAGATGTAAATCTTAAAGTAAGAGCCGGTGAGATTCTTGGACTGGCGGGACTGGTAGGTGCCGGAAGAAGTGAAGTAATGAGAGCACTTGTGGGTTATGACAAACTGGATTTCGGAGAAATTTATCTGGAAGGAAAACAGATTACGATCAGACATCCACAGGATGCAATTAAACATCACATTGTAATGGCATCAGAAGACCGAAAAGAACTGGGACTGGTGCTTTGTAGAAATATTAAAGAAAACGTATCCTTACAGAACTTTGATAAATTATCCGATGCATCATTCATTCAGAAGTCGAAGGAAAGAAAACTTGCAAAAGAATATACAGAAAAAATGGCAACTAAGATGAATGGAATCGATGATCTGGTATCCAGTCTTTCGGGAGGTAATCAGCAGAAGGTTGTTTTAGCAAAATGTCTGATGTCAGAGCCTAAGGTGCTGATCATGGATGAGCCTACACGTGGTATTGACGTAGGTGCAAAAGCCGCAATTTATAACATTATGATCGATCTGGCAAAACAGGGTATTGCGATCATTATGATTTCCTCTGAAATGCCTGAGCTGATCGGAATGAGTGACCGTGTTATGGTTATGGCAAACGGCAGAGTAAAAGGAGAGCTGGAAGGCGAAGAAACAGCTTCTCAGCAGGCTATTATGAATTTAGCATTTGGAGGAAATGAACAATGACACAGAAAAAAGATATAGGAAAGATCCTGAGACAATTTGGACTTGTATTTGTTGCTCTTTTTATCATTGTCTTTATGAGCATCAAATCAGATGTATTTCTGACAAGTCAGAATATCATTAATATCCTGAGACAGATTTCCATAAATGGTATTCTGGCAGTTGGTATGACATTCGTAATTCTTACCGGCGGTATCGACCTTTCAGTCGGATCTGTAGTTGCTATCACAGGTGTTATCGTTGGTTCACTGCTTCAGAGCGGTACAAACTGGTTCCTTGCAAGTCTTGCAGCACTGGTAATTTCCGCTATCTGTGGAGTATTTAACGGATGGCTCATCTCCTATGTAGGATTCCAGCCATTTATTGCAACACTGTCAACAATGACTATCGGACGTGGTTTTGCACAGGTTTATTCCAATGGTAAACCGTACACCATCTCCGATCCGAGCTTTAAGGTAATTGGCCAGGGATACTTTCTGGGAATCCCGGTTCCGATCATCCTTCTGGTAATCTTCTGTATCATTGGTCTGGTCATTCTTACAATGACAACCTTTGGACGTTACGTATTTGCAATCGGTGGTAACATGAATGCCGCAAAACTTTCAGGTGTACGTACACAGAGAGTACAGCTTATGGTTTATGTAATGTCTTCCATTTGTGCATGGATGGTTGGTCTGATCCTTGCAGCACGTATCAGTTCCGGCCAGCCGACAGCTGGTGAATCCTATGAAATGGATGCTATCGCCGCAACAGCGATCGGTGGAACAAGTATGAGTGGTGGTATCGGTTCTCTGTCAGGAACTATCATCGGTTTCGTAATTCTGGGTCTGTTACAGAACTCCATGAACCTGATGAACATCAACTCTTTCTGGCAGCAGATCGTAAAAGGTTTACTGATCATCATCGCAGTATTCCTGGATATGAGAACAAAAGGTAAAAAAGCATAATTAAGCACTACAAAAATAAAAACTGAATAATGGGGAATTTAATATCACAGTGATATTAAAAATATAACATTTTCTTTTAAGGAGGAAGCAAATATGAAGAAAAAAGTTTTGGGTGGGTTACTTGCAGTTTCTATGATCGCAACAATGGGTGCATTTAATGTATCAGTATCAGCAGCAGAGAAGGACAATGCTGATATCAAGATCGGTTTCTCATCAAAAGACAACTCTGACACATTCGTAGCAGCTATTGCAGATGCAGCTGAGGCAGAGGCAAAAGAACTTGGCGTAGAGCTTCTTATGTATGATGCAGGCGGCGATGTAAATAAACAGATCAGTGACTGCGAAACTCTTCTGGCAGCAGGAGTAGATGCTCTTGTTGTAATTCCACAGAGTGTAGAAGGAAGTGCTCCTGTTGTTTCCATGGCAAATGACGCAGGTGTTCCGATCATCGTTGACAATGGCGACATCGGTGATAAGAATTACACAGCATTTGTAGGTTGTACAGATCAGGAATCCGGTGAACTTCTCGGTAAATGGTTCATGGAAGAATCCGGACTTGAAAAAGGATCCAAAGTAGCGATCATTGAAGGACCTATGGGACAGTCAGGACAGGTTGGACGTATGGCAGGATTCGAAGAAGTCGGAATGCTTGACTATTTCGATGTAGTAGCTACTCAGACAGCTAACTGGAAACGTGATGAAGCTATGGCACTTGCAGAAGACTGGATCACAACTTATGGTGATGATCTGAAAGCTATCATCTGCGAGAACGATGATATGGGCATGGGTGCTCTTTCCGCAGCACAGGCAGCAGGCAGAGACGACATCATCATCGGTGGTGTAGATGGTCTTGATGATGCAGTTGCAGCAGTTAAAGATGGTTCCTATGGTGTATCCGTTCTTCAGGACTCCGCAGGACAGGGACGTGTTGGTGTTGATGTTGCAGTTGCAGCAGCTAAAGGCGAAGAAGTTGAGCCTGATACAAGAATTCCATTCCGCCCGATCACAAAAGACAACGTAGATGCATATCTTGAAGGTGGTGTAGACGCTATCTCCGGTGATGACGCAGCAGAAGATACAACTGAAGAGAAAACAGACGAAGCAGCTGATGATACAGCAGCAGAAGATACAACTGAAGAAGAAGCAAAATAATTTCTGATTCAGAGTAACTGGTCACACGAGTTTATAAAACATAATGAGATCTGGATAATAAAGCAAGGCACCGCTGGCAAAGAATGGACTTTGCAGCGGTGCTTTTTGCGCCCAAAAACAGAGAAAAAATTAGAAAGGAAACACAAAATGCTGAGAAATATACCAAAAATTTTACCTCCGGAACTGGTAAAGACAATGATGGAAATGGGACATTCCGATGTATTGATTCTGGCAGATGCTAATTTCCCCGGAACCGCACATGCAAAAAAAATGATCCGTATGGACGGCATTATGATTCCAGAGCTTCTGGAAGCAATACTGCAGCTGTTTCCGCTGGACAACTTTATCGACAACCCGGTGAGACTTATGAGAAACCTTCCGACAGAGCCGGTTCCGGAGATTTGGGAAACATACAGAGAACTTTTAAACAAATACGACAAAGATAATGCATTCCATGATTTTGAATTTATAGATCGCCTTCCGTTCTACAAAACAGCAGAAAATGCATTTGTGATCGTTCAGACAGGAGACGAATCCCGTTATGGAAACATAATCCTTCAGAAAGGGGTTTGCTGAAAAATGAATTATCAGGAAGAGAAAAAGTACATCGGACATAAGGATCAGCTGATGAAAGTAAAGAAGATCCGTATGGAAGATGGAAAGGCATCCGGTGTGGAAATGGTGGATGTTCAGAATCGTTCGGGTATGCATTTTGATGTAAATATAAGCAGAGGAATGGATATTCCGTATCTTGATTTCTGCGGAGAAAACATTGGATTTATTTCACCATGTGGTGTGGTTGCACCGGAATATTTTGACGACAAGGGACTTGGATTCCTCAAAAGCTTTACCGCGGGATTCATGACCACATGTGGATTAAAAGTTGCAGGTGCCCCATGCGAGTATGAGGGAACTTCTTATGGACTTCATGGAAATCTTTCACATACACCGGCAGAAAATGTCAGTTATGTGATCGACGAAAGCGGCGCAACACCATGCGCAGTGATCAGAGGAACCGTCCGTGATGCGATTATTTTCGGAGACAAGATGTCACTGAACCGTGAAATCCGCTGCTATTACAAAGACAGAAAAATCACAGTCAGAGATAATGTAAAAAATGAAGGGTTCAAAAAAGTCCGCCAGATGATTCTTTATCACTGCAATATCGGCTATCCGATTCTTACACCGGACAGCGAAGTATATATACCGGCACTGGAAACAAAAGCAAGAAATGAACATGCGCAGGAAGGCATTGCAGACTGGATGCATCCTGAAGCGGCAGATCCGGATTATGAGGAGATGTGTTATTATCACAAACTGAAACCGGACGAAAACAATCATTCAAAAGTTGCCATATTCAATCCGGAACTTGATCTGGGTATTGCAATTGAAATCGACTTAAGTACTCTGGATCACCTTGTTCAGTGGAAGATGATGGGTGCAGGAGACTATGTTATGGGTCTGGAACCTGCAAACTCTACGATTGATGGAATCGAAGATGCGGTAAATAACGGCTCAATGAAATACCTCGAGCCAGGAGAAGTAAAAGAATACAATCTGACCTTTCACATTTTAAAAGGAAGAGACGAGTTCGAAGCTGTAAAAAATCTTTAAGAGTAAAAGGAGAAAAATCATGACAGAAAAAGATCTGATCAAAAAAGCCGGCGATGCACTGGATGCAAAGCTTGAAGAAGCCAAAAAAACAGGAAATCTTGTAGTAAAAGATGCAACGGAAGATGAAGCAGTTATCCGTTCCACATTCAAAAAAGGAGAAGGCGTTTTTCGTCTGTTCCCCGCATTCGTACCGAGAAGATTTGGTAAAGCAGGTCACAGATTAAAACTTCATCCGGATGATTATTTTGCATTTGGTATGGCACGAGGTTCCATCACTGAGAGATGGTTTGCATCAACAATTGCAGCACAGAATGGTGAGACTGCAAAAGCCGATGAAGGTATGGCATATGTTTGTGTAGATTATGACAGTGACGAAAAATTCTCTCTGAGAAACGCTGTAAAAGTACTTGGAGAAGAGATTGTTGGTAAAGAATTAATGGAAAAATACAACGGATGGCCGATGTATTCCAAATTCTTTGATAATGAAAATCCACTGTTCCATCATCTGCATCTGGGATTTGAAGATGCTGCAAGAGTAGGCAAACTTGGAAAACCGGAAAACTATTATTTCCCGAAACAGTTAAATAACTATTTTGGTGAAGCAAACTACACATATTTCGGATTTGACCCGGATGTTGATCCGGAAGAGATTAAAGATAGAATTCGTCATTTTGCAGATGATGATACACGAATTACAGAACTTTCCAGAGCTTACAGAGTAGAGCTTGGAACCGGCTGGTATACACCGGCGGGCGTTATCCATGCACCGGCATCTGTACTGACATATGAGCCACAGTGGAACTCCGATGTAAACTCCGTATATGAAAATATCGTATCTGGTGAAGTTTATCCTCCGGAAATGTTGGATGAGGAACTGCCAGAAGACAAGAAAGATATTGAAGATGTATTCAAACTTCTTGACTGGGATAAGAACGTGGATCCTCACTACAGAAAACACTACTTCCGCAGACCAATCGTAGAGACAGAAACAGAACAGTATGTACAGAAATGGATTACATACGCAAATCCATACATTGCAGCAAAAGAGCTGACCGTATATCCGGGACAGACTGTAACAATTAAAGACGGCGCTGCATATGGCTGTATCTTCGTTCAGGGGCATGGAAAATTTGGTGTTTATGATGCTGAGGCCCCGACATTACTTCACTTTGGCCAGCAGAGCTCTGATGAATTCTTCGTATCAGAGCAGGCATCTGTAAAAGGAATCACAATTACAAATACCAGCAAGGTAGAACCGCTCGTAGTTCTGAAACATTTTGGACCGAACTGCCCGGGTGTACCGCAGGAAGTACCTGAAAACTAAGAAATGCTGTGAGAAGGTAAGCCTGAATAAAACGGGAATATCTTTGTGAAAATTTGCCCAGGATACCGGAAATTGGTGTGTCCTGGGCTGTTTTTGTATATAGGAGGATGGATATGAAATATTTACTGGGAATTGATAATGGCGGAACATTTTCAAAAGCAGCGATTTTTGATGAAAATGGTGAACAGATTTCAGTGGCAAGTGTTCCGACAGAGACACTTACACCAAAACCGGGTTACACAGAAAAAAATCTGGATGATCTCTGGGACGTGAACGCACAGGCAATCAAAAATGCAATTGAGAAAAGCGGAATCGATTCGAAAGAAATCGCAGGAATTTCTTTTTCCGGAGCAGGAAAAGGCCTTTATATGGTTGGCTATGATGGAAAACCATCCTATAACGGAATTATGTCAACTGATACAAGAGCCTGGGAGCAGGTGGAAAAATGGTATGCAGATGGTACAAATAAAAAAGTTTATGAAAAAACATTTCAGGAAATTCTGGCTGTGCAGCCGGTGAGCCTGCTGGCTTGGTTCAGGGATAACAAACCGGAAATTCTGGAAAAAACAAAATATATTTTTGCGGTAAAAGATTATATCCGTTTCTGCCTCACCGGAGAAGCATACAGCGAATATACAGACTGCTCTGGCGGGAATCTGGTCAACATGGTTACGAAACAGCACGACCGGGAACTGATGGCACTGTATGGACTGGAAGATTGCTATGACAAACTGCCACCGCTGAAATATTCTGCTGACATATGCGGATATGTTACAAAAGAAGCAAGTGAAAAGACTCTGCTTCCAGAGGGAACACCGGTCGCAGCGGGAATGTTTGATGTGAATGCCTGCGGTATTGCATCCGGACTTTGCGGTGAAGAGGATATGTGTATGATCGCCGGTACATGGAGTATCAATGAATTTATCCGAAAGGAACCTGTATTAAACGGTACGGTAGCATTAAATTCCATGTTCTGTATGCCGGGATATTTTCTCATTGAGGAGAGCAGCCCGACTTCCGCAGGAAACATGGAATGGTTTATTAAAAACCTGATGAGCTATGAAAAGAAAGAAGCAAAAGAAAACGGAGGATCTGTTTATGACATTACAAATGAATGGGTAGCATCCATCGAGCCACAGGACAGTAATGTGATTTTCCTTCCGTTTCTGAATGGTTCCAATGAAGATCCGCTTGCAAAGGGAACTTTTGTGGGTCTCACTGCTTATCATTCTAAAAAACATATGCTGCGTGCAGTCTATGAGGGAATTGTTTTCTCACACATGACTCATGTGAAGAAACTGCTCCGAAACCGTGACGTTCCAAAGAGCATAAGACTCTCCGGTGGTGCGGCAAATTCTGATGCATGGGTACAGATTTTTGCGGATACACTCCAGATACCGATAGATGTAGTCGGTGACAAAGAACTTGGTGCACAGGGGGCTGCGATGGCGGCAGGTATTGCAGCCGGTGTTTACAAAGATTACAGAGAAGCAATCGAAAAGACTGTGAAGATTACAAAAACCATTTATCCGAGACCGGAATACAAAGAAATCTATGAAGAAAAATATGCAACATACCGTGCAGTGATCGACGGACTGAGCAGCGCATGGAAACGTTTCAAAAACTAACAACAGGAGGGACAGATTATGTTAAAAATGGCAATCATGGGAGCTGGTTCTATCGCAAATAAAATGGCGGATACCATTACAAAAATGAACGATGTAAAAGCATATGCCATTGCAGCCAGAGATACAGAAAGAGCAGCAGCATTTGCTAAGAAATATGGATTTACAAAATTTTATGGTTCTTATGAAGAAATGCTAAAAGATCCTGAAGTACAGCTTGTTTATATTGCAACACCACATTCACACCATTATAAATGCGCAAAAATGTGTCTGGAAGCAGGCAAACATGTACTCTGCGAAAAGGCGTTTACTGTAAATGCTGAGCAGGCAAAAGAAATCCTGAAACTGGCAGAGGAAAAGAAACTTCTGCTTACAGAAGCTATCTGGACAAGATATATGCCTTCAAGAAATATGATTAACAAGCTTATTGCTGACGGAACTATAGGAGAAGTTACCTCTCTGACTGCAAATCTGGGATATGAACTCAGCGAAGTAAAACGAATCTGGGATCCGCAGTTGGCAGGCGGTGCCCTGCTTGATGTAGGGGTTTATCTGGTAAACTTTGCAAGTATGATTTTCGGTGAAGATCTGGAGCATGTACAGTCAGAAGCTGTTTTTAAAAATGGTGTCGATATGATTGACAACATCAATATGACTTTTGCCGGCGGAAAAACAGCATCCATGCAGTGCAATGTTCATGCAGTACAGAACCGTCAGGGTACGATCTTTGGAACAAAAGGTTATATTGAGATCACAAATATCAATAATCCGGAAGAAATCAAAGTATTCAACGACCAGTATGAAAAAGTGCTGTCATGCACTCCGCCGAAACAGATCACAGGATATGAATACGAAGTGGAAGCATGCTGCAAAGCAATTGAAGAGGGCAGACTGGAATGTCCGGAGATGCCTCACAGAGAAACAATACGTGTGATGGAAATCATGGATGAAATGCGTAGGTCATGGGGATACGAAATTCCGATCATGAAATAAGAGGGAAAAAGATGAAAAAATATTCACTGGGGTTATATGAGAAAGCAATGCCGGGAACTCTGGACTGGAAAGAGAAACTGGAGGCTGCAAAAGAGGCCGGATATGATTTTGTAGAAATTAGTATTGACGCGACCGAAGAAAAAATCGCACGTCTGGATATGACAAAAGAAGATCGTTTCGAGATTATCAAAGCCATGTATGAAGTCGGAATGCCGATCCGAACGATGTGTGTAAGTGCGCTTACAAAATATTCTCTTGGAAATGACAAGGAAGAATACTGTAAGCGTGGAATGGAAATCCTTGAGAAATCACTTCGGCTTGCAGATGATTTGGGAATCAGAGTAGTCATGATACCGGGTTATGATGTGTATTATGAGCCGTCAACTTTAGAAACAAAGAAGAGATTTCTCAAAAACCTGAAAAAAGCATCAGAACTGGCGGAGAAGGCTGGAATTCAACTGGGCCTTGAAACAATGGAAAATGAGTTTATGAATACTGTTGAAAAGGCTATGAAATATGTAACTTTATGTAATTCCAACTATCTGAAAATATATCCGGATATTGGAAATCTGACAAATGCAGCTGTTACATATCAGTCAGATGTGCTGGAGGATATGGAACTGGGAAGAGGAAATCTTACTTCATTACATTTGAAAGAAACACTTCCGGGAAGATTCCGGGAAGTGCCGTATGGTACAGGTCATGTAGATTTTGAAGCGGCAATCAGCAAAGCGTGGGACTTGGGAGTACGCAGGTTTGTCACAGAATTCTGGTATACCGGAAACGAAAACTGGAAAGCAGATCTTAATTCTGCAGCGGGAATGGCAAAACCGATTCTGGAGAAAATGAATTAAATTACGTATTAAAAAGGAGAACGAAATGTTAGAGCAATTAAAAGAAGAAGTATACAGAGCAAATATGGATCTGCCGAAATACGGACTGGTCACATTTACATGGGGAAATGTCAGCGGTATTGACCGTGAAAAAGGACTTTTTGTTATTAAACCGAGTGGAGTAGAGTATGACAAATTAAGACCGGAAGATATGGTTGTTGTGGATCTTCAGGGAAATAAAGTAGAAGGTGAATACAATCCGTCTTCGGATACCCCGACACATGTGGTTCTGTACAACGAATTTCCAGATATCGGGGGAATCGTACATACACATTCTGAGTGGGCAACAAGCTGGGCACAGGCAGGAAGATCCATTCCGTGCTATGGAACGACTCATGCAGACTATATCTATGGAGAAGTTCCGTGCGTACGTAATCTGACAAAAGATGAGATTGAAGAGGCATACGAAAAAAATACAGGCGTGTTGATCGCAGAACATTTCAAAAACAGCGATTATAAAGCTGTTCCGGCAGTACTTTGCAAAAATCACGGACCATTTACATGGGGAAAAGATGCACATGAAGCTGTTCATAATGCAGTTGTTCTGGAAGAAGTGGCAAAGATGGCATGCCGCTGCGAACTGATAAATTCGCAGGTAAGACCGGCACCACAGGAACTTCAGGATAAGCATTACTACAGAAAACATGGAGCAAATGCTTATTATGGACAGATTAAGAAATAAAATCCGATAAAAAATACAAAGCGTGCTGTACGGTTTTATGTACAGCACGCTTTAATATTTCAAGAGCCAAATCATCAATACGAAATCCAGTCATTCCGGAAGTGTATAAGGAAAAGCTGGAGCATCCGGACAGTTCAGATATTCTTTCAGGCAGGAAATAATAAATTCATGGTCTGCAATATGATAAAGATTAGAAGCAATGACCGCACCGATTACGGTTTTGCTGCCTTTTATGCGGATAGGAAAACCGCCGCCGCATAATGCATAATCGTTGTTTGATAAAGCGTGTGTTTCTAGGGTGTCGTTGTCATGTTCAAAAGTAAATGTGGATAAAAGAGAACTGCGTTCCATCAGTTTTACAAAATTGAATTTTCGATCCATCCATTTCTGGTTTAAAAGATTGGTTCCGTCAGGGCAATGCTGGAACAAAATACAGCCATTGTTAAGACGGATAGATATGGCAATCGTGATGTTGTGCTTTCTGGCATAGGACACCATAAATGAGCCAAGTTTAAAGGCATCGTCGTTGCTGAAATGCTCGAACTGCAGAAGTTCTTCCTGCTTTTTCAGGATATTCAGATTTTTGCACATAATAAAACCTCCCAATATATTCATAGCACATTTGGAAAAACCTTTTTCTGAAAAATATTATACAGGATAATGGGGAGAAACTACAAGAGAAATCTCAAGAAGATTTGGCTTTTTTATATCCATTCCTGTTTTTCTGTGTTACAATTAATCTCACAATTAGGTAAAGAAGAAAAACAGACATATATTTGTTGCAGTATCGGAGGAAAATATGATTGAATTAGGAAAGAAACAGACTTTATTTATCGTAAAATCTGTAGAATTTGGAGTATATCTGGCAGAAGATATGCATGCAGATACGAAGCATCAGGTACTTTTGCCGGCAAAGCAGGTTCCGGCAGGCAAAAAGGATGGAGATAAGATCGAAGTATTTATTTACAAAGATTCACAGGATCGTCTGATCGCCACAACGAATGAGCCGAAGCTCACAGTAGGCGAGGTGGGTCTTCTTAAAGTAAAACAGGTGACAAAGATCGGAGCATTCCTTGACTGGGGACTGGAAAAAGACATTCTTCTTCCGTATCATGAGCAGACAACAAGGATTTTTGAAGGACAGGAATGTCTTGTTGCTGTTTATGTGGACAAGAGCAGTCGTCTATGTGCAACCATGAAAGTTTATCCTTATCTTTCTAAGGATACACCGTACAAGGAAGGTGATCAGGTAAAAGGCCGTGTATACCAGATCAGCGAAAACTTCGGTGTTTTTGTTGCGGTAGATAATAAATATACAGCACTGATCCCGGCAAGAGAGGCAAAGGGCAAATACCGTCCGGGTACTGTGCTGGATCTCCGTGTCACAAGAGTCAAAGAAGACGGCAAAATGGATGTCAGTGACCGCCAGGAGGCATATCTTCAGATCAACGAGGATGCAGAGAGTGTACTTGGAATCATTGAGGAATTCGCAGGAGTTCTTCCGTTTGATGATAAGGCTTCCCCAGAAGTTATCCGCCGTGAATTCGGCCTGAGCAAAAATGCGTTCAAGCGTGCTGTGGGACACCTTCTGAAAGAAGGAAAAATTCAGATTAAAGATCGCAGGATCTATCTGGTGAAATAACTGTACATTAAATCGGACATATAGAGCAAAGGACGAGATTATGAATTTTACACATCTTCATGTTCATACAGAATACAGTCTTCTGGATGGCTCCAACAAAATAAAAGAATATGTAGACCGTGTCAAGGCGCTTGGCATGGACAGTGCGGCCATTACAGATCATGGTGTCATGTATGGCGTGATAGATTTTTACCGCGCAGCACGGGCAGCAGGAATCAATCCAATCCTCGGCTGTGAGGTTTATGTGGCACCGGGTTCCCGGTTTGACCGTGAAGCGGGAAGCGGCGATGACCGTTATTATCATCTGGTGCTTCTGGCAGAAAACAATCAGGGTTACAGTAACCTGATGAAAATCGTATCAAAGGGATTTGTTGAAGGATTTTATTATAAACCACGAGTGGATCTTTCGCTTCTTGAGAAATATCATGAAGGAATCATTGCATTAAGTGCGTGCCTTGCCGGCGAAGTGGCGAGATTTCTCACAAGAGGGATGTATGAAGATGCCAAAAAAGCTGCTCTTCGTTATCAGGATATTTTCGGGAAAGGAAATTTCTTTCTGGAACTGCAGGATCATGGTATTCCGGAACAGCAGAATGTCAATCAGCAGCTTCTGAAAATGCATCGTGAGACAGGAATAGAACTTGTTGCGACCAATGATGTGCATTATACGCTTGCAGAGGATGCACAGCCGCATGATGTACTGCTTTGTCTTCAGACAGGTAAGAAACTGGCAGATGAAGACCGTATGCGTTATGAGGGCGGTCAGTATTATGTGAAATCTCCTGAAGAAATGGAACGTCTATTTCCATATGCGCCGGAGGCACTGGAAAATACACACAAGATCGCACAGAGATGTCATGTGGAAATTGAATTCGGTGTGACAAAGCTTCCGAAATTCGATGTCCCGGAAGGTTACACTTCATGGGAATATCTGAATGAACTCTGTTTTAAAGGTCTGGAGGAGCGCTACCAGCCAGTCACTGAAGAACTGAAAGAGCGGTTAAATTATGAATTGTCTACGATCAGGAATATGGGATATGTTGATTATTTCCTGATCGTGTGGGACTTTATTAAATATGCGCGTGACCATGACATTATGGTAGGACCGGGACGAGGCTCCGCCGCAGGAAGTCTGGTTGCCTATACACTTGGGATCACACAGCTTGATCCGATTCGATATGACCTCCTGTTTGAGCGTTTCCTGAATCCGGAACGAGTATCCATGCCGGATATCGACGTTGACTTCTGCTTCGAACGAAGACAGGAAGTTATTGATTATGTAAGACGCAAATACGGGGATGACTGTGTCGTACAGATCGTTACCTTTGGTACGCTGGCAGCCCGCGGTGTTATCCGTGATGTCGGCCGGGTTATGGATCTCCCGTATGCACAGGTAGATACCATTGCAAAAATGATTCCGCAGGAACTGAATATTACGATCGATAAAGCACTGCAGATGAATCCGGAACTCAAAAAAGCCTATGAGGAGCAGAAGGAGATCCATGATCTGATCGATACGGCAAAACGTCTTGAAGGACTTCCGCGGCATACTTCTATGCATGCTGCAGGTGTCGTGATCAGTCAGAAGGATGTTTCAGAGTATGTGCCGCTTTCCCGGGCGTCCGACGGTTCGATCGTTACACAGTTTACGATGACGACGCTTGAAGAACTCGGACTTCTGAAAATGGACTTTCTGGGTCTTCGTACGCTGACGGTCATTCAGAGTGCCGTGCATCTGATCGAGCAGGATGCCGGTGTGAAGCTGGATATGCAGCATATTGATTATAACGATAAAAAAGTACTGGATTCTCTCGGAACCGGCCGTTCTGACGGTGTGTTCCAGCTGGAAAGTGCGGGAATGAAGAACTTCATGAAGGAGCTGAAGCCGCAGAGTCTGGAGGACGTTATTGCGGGAATTTCCCTGTACCGTCCGGGTCCGATGGACTTTATTCCGCAGTACATCCGCGGTAAAAACCGTCCGGACACGATCAAATATGACTGTCCGCAGCTGGAACCGATTCTGAAGCCTACTTATGGCTGTATCGTATATCAGGAGCAGGTTATGCAGATCGTACGTAATCTGGCTGGTTATACGCTTGGACGAAGCGATCTTGTGCGTCGTGCCATGTCAAAGAAAAAAGCCGCAGTTATGGAGAAAGAGCGCCAGAACTTTGTTTATGGTAATGAAGAAGAAAGTGTTCCGGGATGCATTGCAAATGGGATTTCCGAGCAGACAGCAAACAAGATTTATGATGATATGACCGATTTTGCAAAATATGCGTTTAATAAATCCCACGCGGCAGCATATGCGGTTGTCTCCTATCAGACGGCATTTCTGAAATATTATTATCCGGTGGAATTTATGGCTGCGCTTATGACATCGGTGATTGAAATGCCGACAAAAGTGGCAGAATATATTCAGGTATGCCGGCAGATGAATATTAAGATCCTTCCGCCGGATGTCAACAGAGGTGCATATGGATTTTCTGTGGATAATGGCTCGATCCGTTATGGACTTTCTGCGATCAAGAGTGTGGGCCGTCCGGTCATCAATGCACTGGTCGAAGAGCGGGAAGCAAACGGCGAGTACCGTTCTCTGAAAGATTTTATCGAGAGACTGACAGGAACGGTTAACAAGCGTGCAATCGAGAACTTTATCAAAGCCGGTGCACTGGACTGTCTGGAAGGCAGTCGCCGTCAAAAAATGCTTGTTTACGGTCAGATTGTGGACAGTATTGCACAGGAAAAGAAAAATTCTTTTGCCGGTCAGATGAGTCTTTTTGACCTGGTAAGTGATGAAGAAAAGAAAGAATATGAGATCCGGATGCCGGATGTGGAAGAATATGATAAAGAAATGATCCTTGCTTTCGAGAAGGATGTACTCGGAATCTACCTGAGTGGTCATCCGCTTGAAAGATACCGTAACATCATGGAAAAAATGATATCCGCAAAAACTACGGATTTCCAGCCGGATGAAGAATCCGGTATACCGAAAGTATATGATGGACAGAAGGTGATCATCGGTGGAATGATCACGGAGAAGACGATCAAATACACCAGGAACAATAAGGTAATGGCATTCCTTACCGTAGAGGATCTGCTTGGTACTGTTGAGATCGTGGTATTTCCGCGAGATTACGAGAAATGGCAGTCAATGCTTAATGAAGATGCACGTGTATTTGTGCAGGGACGTGTCAATGCAGAAGACGATAAGCCGAGTAAGCTGATCCTTGAGAAAGTCAGAGCTTTTGAAGATATGCCGCAGGAGCTTTGGGTTCAGTTTAAAGACAAAGCCGAGTATGCCGAAAAAGAGCAGGGATTACTTGAAACGCTGAAGGGATATGCCGGTGTTTCTACGGTTGTGATCTATCTCAAAGATGTAAATGCAATAAAGCGCCTTCCGGCAGGATATCATGTACAGATCAGAGATTCCCTGACAGGCGAACTCAGGAAAAAATATGGGGAATCCAACGTTAAAGTTGTGGAAAGAGTATTGAAAAACTTCTGAAAATGCTTTACACTATACAACGAATATGTGTAGAAGATATAACTAAGATTTCCTATTATAATATAATTTTTGAATACGGATTATAATTCGAGATCTGGAGATGGAGGAATGAATCATGGCAGAGAAACAGATAAAAACCATCGGTGTACTTACAAGTGGCGGTGATGCTCCGGGAATGAACGCTGCAATCCGTGCGGTTGTAAGACGAGGACTGAGCAGCGGACTGAATGTAAAGGGTATTTACAAGGGATACAACGGACTTCTGAATGAAGAAATCGTTGATATGTCTGCCAGAGATGTATCAGATACAATCGAACGTGGTGGAACAATCCTTTATACAGCAAGATGTGCAGAATTCCGTACACCGGAAGGTCAGCAGAGAGGTGCTGAGATCTGCAAAAAACATGGAATCGACGGACTGGTAGTTATTGGTGGTGACGGTTCTTTTGCAGGTGCACAGAAGCTTGCTAACCTTGGAATCAATACGATCGGTGTTCCGGGAACAATCGACCTGGATATTGCATGTACCGAGTATACGATCGGATTTGATACAGCTGTAAACACAGCAATGGAGGCTATTGATAAGGTTCGTGATACTTCCACATCTCATGAAAGATGCAGTATTATTGAAGTTATGGGACGTAACGCAGGATACCTTGCTATGTGGTGCGGTATTGCCAATGGTGCAGAGGATGTCCTGATTCCTGAGAAATATGATTACGATGAGCAGAAGCTGATCAACAATATCATCGCAAGCCGTAAGGCAGGAAAGAAACACCACATTATCGTAAATGCAGAGGGTATCGGCCATTCAGAGGCAATGGCAAGACGTATCGAAGCTGCAACTGGTATTGAGACACGTGCGACCATTCTTGGCCACATGCAGCGTGGTGGTAATCCGACATGTAAAGACCGTGTATATGCATCTATGATGGGTGCACTTGCAGTAGATCTTCTTGTACAGGGTAAATCCTGCAGAGTTGTTGGATATCGTCATGGCGAGTTCATGGACTTCGATATCAACGAAGCGCTTGCAATGCAGAAAGATGTTTCCCCATACATGTGGGAAGTTTGCAATTCTCTTTCTCATAATTATTCTAAATGATATCAGGTAGAATTGTGAGAGTGCATAGCACGAAACAATTCGCAGGTATCAAAAAACCAGCATAATATTTACATCGGAGGCAACCATCAGGTGGCCTCCGTTCTGGATTAAAGGAGCAATTATATGATTACCAGTGCACAGAATACACAGGTGAAAAATGTGATCAAACTCAATCAGAAGGCAAAAGCCCGCAGAGAGCAGGGGCTTTTTATCGCAGAAGGAAGAAAGATGTTTCTGGAAGCGCCGGATGACTGGATCGAGAAGGTCTATGTGGCTGAATCCCTGCTTGACGATGAGGAAATCATGCAGAAAGCAAAGCGTTTTTCCTGGGATGCAGTTGAAAACAGTGTTTTTCGCCAGATGAGTGACACACAGACCCCGCAGGGAGTTCTGACTGTTCTCAGACAGCCGTCCTATCAGATAGAGGATCTTTTGAAGCAGGAATCACCTCTTCTTATGGTGCTTGAGGACCTGCAGGATCCGGGAAATGCCGGAACGATCATCCGTACAGGGGAAGGTGCCGGCATCGGAGGTGTTTTTCTTACAAAAACCTGTGTGGATATCACTAATCCAAAAGTTATTCGTGCAACAATGGGATCTATTTACAGAATTCCTTTTTTCTATGTAGAAGATGTGGTATCATTAAAGCAGAAACTTCAAAATTGCGGAATCCGTTTTTTTGCAGCACACTTGCAGGGTAAAAATGCATACGACAGGGAATCCTATCAGGGTGGAACCGCTTTCCTTATCGGAAACGAAGGCAAAGGACTGACTGACCAGGCAGCAGATGCTGCGGACTGTCTGATCCGTATCCCGATGTGCGGTCATGTAGAATCCCTGAATGCAGCAATGGCAGGTGGCATACTGATGTATGAGGCTGCGAGGCAGAGACGGAATTGATGCCGTGATCCGGAAGGAGGAATAAGATGGAACCGATAATGTGGCTTATACTTTTGGCCTGTTTTCTGGTAGTTGAGGCAATCACAGTAGGATTGACTACGATCTGGTTTGCGGGAGGCGCACTTGTTGCGGCAATCGCTTCCGGTCTGGGAGCGGGAATCCTGATCCAGTGGGTTCTGTTTCTGGTCATTTCACTGGTACTTCTGATCTTTACACGTCCGCTTGCCGTGCGTTACATGAACAAAGGCGTACCAAAGACGAACGTTAACAGTCTGATCGGAGAAAGAGCAGTAGTGATCCAGAAAATCAACAATCTGGAGCAGACCGGCCAGGTTCGGATCAATGACATCGAGTGGATGGCAAGGACATCTTCCGATGAAGTAACAATACCGGAGCATGCAATTGTTACAATTGAAGATGTTCAGGGAGTAAAACTGATTGTAAAAGAAGGAACGGAGGGTAAGTAAAATGGCAGGAATTATTATTTTTATCGTGCTGGTAGTTCTCGCACTCTGGATACTGGCATCCTGTATCCGCATTGTGCCGCAGGCATATGCAATCGTTGTAGAACGTCTTGGTGCTTACAAAGAAACATGGAACACAGGTATTCACTTTAAGACACCATTTATTGACCGTGTAGCGAGAAGAGTAAATCTGAAAGAGCAGGTAGTGGACTTCCCGCCACAGCCGGTTATCACAAAAGATAACGTAACCATGCAGATCGATACGGTTGTATTTTTCCAGATCACAGATCCGAAGCTTTTTGCATACGGAGTTGAGAACCCGATCATGGCAATCGAAAATCTGTCTGCGACAACACTGAGAAATATCATCGGTGATATGGAACTCGATGAAACACTGACTTCCCGTGAAGTAATCAACACAAAGATGCGTGCATCCCTGGATGTTGCCACAGATCCATGGGGAATCAAAGTCAACCGAGTAGAGCTCAAAAACATCATTCCTCCGGCTGCTATTCAGGAAGCCATGGAAAAACAGATGAAAGCAGAGCGTGAAAGACGAGAAGCTATCCTTCGTGCAGAAGGTGAGAAGAAATCTACGATCCTTGTTGCAGAAGGTAAAAAAGAATCTGCAATTCTGGATGCAGAAGCTGAGAAACAGGCTGCAATCCTCAAAGCAGAGGCACAGAAAGAGCGTATGATCAAAGAGGCCGAAGGTCAGGCTGAGGCTGTACTGAAAGTACAGCATGCTAATGCAGAAGGTATCCGTATGATCCGTGAAGCAGGCGCAGATCAGGCTGTTCTGACTCTGAAGAGTCTGGAAGCATTTGGCAAGGCAGCAGACGGCAAAGCTACAAAGATCATTATCCCATCTGAAATTCAGGGACTTGCAGGACTGGCTTCTTCTCTTAAGGAAATTGTTACAGATGACAATACAGATACCAGGGAAAACTGAGAGTGCAGAGCACGGAACAATCCGTATGTATTGAGATAAGTTAAAGAAAGAGGAGATTTATTATGAACTTAAAGGGACGGAATTTTCTTACACTGAAGGACTTTACACCGGAAGAAATCACATACATGATCGATCTGGCAGCAGAATTAAAAGCAAAGAAAAAAGCCGGAGAACTTCATGAATATTATAAAGGCAAAAACATTGCCCTGATTTTTGAAAAAACAAGTACCAGAACACGTTGTGCATTTGAAGTAGCTGCTCATGACCTTGGAATGGGCAGTACATATCTGGATCCGACAGGTTCCCAGATCGGAAAGAAAGAGAGCATCGCTGATACAGCAAGAGTTCTCGGAAGAATGTACGAGGGAATCGAGTACAGAGGTTTTGGCCAGGATATCGTAGAAGAGCTTGCAAAATATGCAGGAGTTCCGGTATGGAACGGTCTGACAAACGAATATCATCCGACACAGATGCTGGCAGATATGCTGAC
>CAKROE010000036.1 GCA_934371915.1 uncultured Blautia sp.
GTACAGAACTTCCGCCGGCATCGGCATCTGTTGTCAAAGATCTTCGGAATTTTGCGTGGGATGATGCTGCGTGGATGAATGCACGTGCGAAATATAAAGACCGTCATCAGCCGGTATCTATTTATGAGACAAGTCTGACAGGCTGGAAAAATGCACAGGAACTGGTCAATTATGTAAAAGAGCTGAAATATACCCATGTGGAACTTCGCCCGGTAATGGAATATCTGGATGAGGATGCCGGTGAATACAGTACTTTTGCTTACTATGCACCGGAACGTCGGTTTGGAATGCCGGAAGATTTCCAGAAGCTGGTCAATGCACTTCACAAAGAAAATGTCGGTGTGATCCTGGACTGGACACCGTCCCATTTTCCGCGTCAGGAAGGCGGGCTGGAGCTGTTTGACGGCACACCATTGTACGAAAATCCGGATCCATCTATGGCAATCCACCCGATGTGGGGAACGTTGCTGTTTAATTTTGAGAGCCCTATGGTTAAGGATTTCCTTCTTGCCAATGCTTTTTACTGGCTGGAATTTTATCATGCAGATGGTCTGAGACTGGACGATGTCGATTCTATGCTGTATCTTGATTTCGGCAGAGAATACGGACAGTGGAGACCGAATATCTACGGAACAAATGAGAATCTTGAAGCAGTAGAATTTCTGAAACATCTGAATTCCATACTGCAGAAAAGACTGCCGGGAACGATGACGATCGCACAGGAGGATGGTCTCTGGTCGGAACTGACAGGAAGCGTCGAGGATGACAATATTGGATTTTCTTATAAATGGAACAACAACTGGGCGGGAGATTTTCTGAATTATCTGTCAAAAGATCCGATTGAGCGTCAGTATGTCCATGACCAGCTGACATTGTCTATGCTGTACACGTACTGTGAGCACTTTGTGCTTCCGCTTGGAAGCCGCCAGACCGGTAATCAGGAAAGTTTCATGGCGAAACTTCCGGGGGATGATGCGCAAAAGATGAGTCAGATCCGTGCGGCATATTCTTATATGATGCTTCATCCTGGATGCAAGATGATGGCGCCGGATAAAGAGGCACCGGAAGAACTTAAGAAATTTATTCATGATCTGAATGAACTGTATGTTTCACAGCCGGCTATGTATCAGATGGATGATGATTATGAGGGATTTGAATGGATACAGCTTATGAAATATGAAGAAAATGTTCTGACATTCCTTCGTAAGACGGAGAATCCGGATGAAACACTTCTGGCAGTCTGCAACTTTGCGGCAGTTCCATATGAAAATTATCAGGTGGGAGTTCCTTTCTATGGAAAATACAAAGAAATCTTCAACAGTGACCGCAAAGAATACGGCGGACAGGGTGTCGTAAATCTTCGTGCAAAGACCTGCAAACAGGCAGAGTGCGATGAGAGAGAGTATTCAGTTACATTTAAGATCCCGGCACTTGGCGTGACTGTATTTTCCTGTACACCGGGAAAGAAACCGGAGAAGCTTGCAGTAGCCGCGAAAAAACCGGAAACAGCAAAGAAAACAACCAGAAAAGCAGCCGCGAAGAATGACAGCACAAAGAAAGCAGCCGCAAAGAAGGTTGCTGCGAAGAAAACACCGGCAAAAAAGACAACAACAGCCAAAAAAACGACATCGAAAAAGAACATTAAAACAGATATTGCAGTATAATAAAACAGCCGTCAGTTTGGAACTGGCGGCTGTTTTTGGACAAAAAAATAAAGCTGAAAATGGGACTCGAACCCACGACCCCTTCATTACGAGTGAAGTGCTCTACCAACTGAGCTATTTCAGCTTGTGTTCAGACACAAAATATATTATACCGTATTTTAGCAAAATTGCAAGAAAAAGTTTTTCAGTGGGCATGCATTTTTTTCAGTGCTTGCAATGAGTGAAAATTATGATATGATAGGAGAATATGAATATATTATTTTTATAACGTATTAACTCATAAAAGCGTTAAAAAATGAGAATCATCTACAGAGGGAGATGAGTTGAATGATAGATGAAACCGAGAAACGTATTCTTGAACGGCTGGATGCGCACAGAGAACAGATCATTGCATTTGCAGAGGATATTGCCGCACATCCGGAGCCGGGATACGAGGAGAATCGCACGGCCGGAAAAACGGCAGAGTTTTTGAAATCTCTCGGTTATAAAGTGACAGAGAACCTTGCCCTTACCGGGGTAAAAGGTGAGACAGAGCGAAAGGACGGTTTGACGCTGACTGTGATTGGCGAGCTGGATGCGATCGGATGCCATGCTCATCCGATGGCTGACAGAAGGACCGGGGTTGCTCATGCCTGTGGGCACCATGCACAGATGGCGGCGATGATCGGCTGTGCGATCGCGATGGCTGATCCGGAAATACAGGATGAGCTGGATGGCAATGTGAATTTTCTTGCGGTTCCGGCAGAAGAATATATTGATGCAGACAAGCGTACCCGCCTGAAAGAAAAAGGAATCGAATTTTGTTGTGGTAAGAGTGAGATGATCCGAACAGGGGTATTTGACGATACAGATATTGCACTTACGACCCATGTGCATATGGTTCCGGTGGAGGAAGATTTTTACCTCGGCAATCCCCCATGTAATGGTTACACCGCAGAGCGTGTGACGGTACGGGGAAAGGCGGCACATGGGGCGATTGATCCGTGGAATGGAGTTAATGCCTTAAGCATCACGACCAGTGCAATCCAGATGATGGGGCTGATGCGAGAGACCTTCCGGGAAGAAGATCATGTGAGACTTCACAATGTGATCCGTAAGGCGGGCGATGTGATCAACAGTGTGCCGGATGAGGCGATCATTGAGACGAAGGTGCGTGCGGCATCATTGGAGCGGATCGAGCAGGTTATGGAGATGGTAAATCGTGCGTATGCCGGTTCAGCCTATGCTTTTGGTGGGAAAATAGAAAAAGAAGTCTTACAGGGATATATGCCGATTCTTCCACGAGGGGCAGATGAAGCACTGATCGAGGCGGCAAATGACCTGACGCTCGATTACCGTACAGTACAAAAAGGTGATTTCAATAATGCCTGTACCGATGTCGGTGATCTGAGTCACCTTCTGCCGGTCGTTAATTTTACTTTTAAAGGTTTTGAAGGCAAACTGCACGGGGCAGACTTTAAGATCACTGATCCGGAAAAAGCTTATATTTTGCCGGCGAAGCTTCTGGCACTGACCGTATATAAGCTCCTTCGAAATGGCGGAGAAAAGGCAAAAGAAATCAAAGACAGCTACACACCGTTTTTTGATAAAAAAAGCTACATACAATATGTAAAGAAAATCACAGAGAAAAAGACTGATTAATATAATAAGAAGAACAGCAGGAGGACAGACAGAAGAAAAATGGCAGAAAAATGTTTGGAATTAAAAGAGATAAAAAAATCTTTTTCAAAAGAAGAGACTGTGCTGAAAGAAATTAGTCTTTCAATTGACAAAGGAGAGTTTATCACGCTCCTTGGATCTTCCGGCTGCGGAAAGACGACGACACTGCGTATTATAGCGGGACTCGAGACCCCGGACTCCGGTCAGGTATTTCTTGATGGCAGAGATGTGACCGGACTGGCACCGGAGGCGCGTGATGTCAATACAGTATTTCAGAATTATGCACTCTTTCCGCATATGACAGTTGCAGACAACATCGGATATGGACTGAAACTGAAAAAAACACCGAAAGCGGAGATTAAGAAACGTGTATCGGAGATGCTGGATCTCGTGCAGCTTCCAGGATTTGAGAAAAGAAAGCCGTCCGAGTTATCAGGAGGACAGAGACAGCGTGTGGCAATCGCAAGATCGCTGGTTAATAATCCGAAGGTCCTTCTTCTCGATGAACCTCTTGGCGCTCTGGATCTTCAGCTTCGACGTGCTATGCAGTTGGAATTAAAGAAATTACAGAAAAAACTTGGTATTACTTTTATCTATATCACGCATGATCAGGAAGAAGCCATCAATATGTCTGATCGTATCGCGGTTATGAATCAGGGTACTTTCGAGCAGATCGGAACACCGGATGAGATTTATAATCATCCAAAAACGAGTTATGTAGCGACATTCGTTGGAAATGCCAATATCCTGAAGGGTACAGTGGAAGGAAGGGAAGGTGCAGACCTTAAGATCGCAATTGCCGGAGGCAACGTTCTTGTGGTATCTGAAGGCAACGAACTTAAGGCCGGTACGCCGGTCAAAATGGCTGTCCGGAGCGAAAATCTGATCTTTGATGAAAACTGCGGAGAGGGCCTTCCGGCAGAAGTTGTTGAAAAAAGTTTTGCAGGTGGTCTTCTTCGTGTCGTACTGAAACTTGCAGACGGAACAGAAGTCGTTGCAAACAGACATGGCATTGATGCAGGTGTGGAGCCGGGACAGAAAGTAACCTGTTCCTTTGCAGCAGAAAATGCGGTTCTGGTTGATCTCCCGGACGAAGCAGAAAGAGGGGCAGAAGTATGAAAAAACAGAAATCCGGCTCTGTCTGGATGATCCTGCCGCTGTATATTTTTACACTGATCTTTGTTGCGGGCCCTCTGATTTATATGGTTGCCTTAAGTTTTGCACAGCCGAAGGCAGGACATGGTGTAGAATGGATTTTTACCCTTGATAATTACCGTAAGATCCTTGATCCGGTATATATGAAGACATTTACAGGATCCTTTCAGCTGGCAGTAACCAGTACGCTCATCATTTGTCTGCTCGGTTATCCGTTTGGATATTTTATGGCAAAGCTGTCTGATAAATGGAAAAAACGTGCGATGATCTTTCTGATGCTGCCGTTCTGGGTAAATTCACTGATACGTCTTTATGGATGGATGATCATCCTGCAGACAAAAGGACTTTTAAATCACGTATTAAAAAGTCTGGGACTGATCGAAAAACCTCTGAGGATCTTGTACAGTTATCCCGCAATCGTGATCGGTATGACTTATGTACTTTTGCCGTTTATGATCCTTTCTGTATATTCGAGTGCGGAGAAACTGGACTGGTCACTTGTGGAAGCAGCAAGGGATCTCGGTGCAAGTCCGATGAAAGCATTTTGGACGGTGTCTTTCAAACTGACACTTCCGGGGCTTTTATCCGGTGTGATCCTGACATTTATTCCTTCCATGGGACTGTTTTTTATCGCAGATATCCTTGGCGGCAACAAGATCGTCCTTGTCGGAAGTCTGATTCAGGAGCAGATGACAAAAGGAAATAACTGGCCGTTTGCGGCAGCACTGGCAGTTGTTCTGATGGTTCTGACAACGCTTATGATCATGTTGTATCGTAAAGTAACAAATGCAAAAGAATTGGAGGGTGTGGGATGAAAAAGAAAAATTCAAAACTCTCCGGATTTTATCTGGGCCTGATTTTTGTACTGATGTATCTGCCGATCGCGGTCGTCATTGTATTTTCATTTAATGAATCAAAACTCCCTGTAAGATTTACCGGATTTTCACTGAAATGGTATCAGGAACTGATTCATGACGATGCGATGCTGGAAGCACTGGGCAACAGTTTATTCCTTGGTGTGGTAAGCTGCTTTGTTTCCGCGGTGATCGGAACTCTGGGTGCGGTCGGCCTTTCAAGAATCCACTGGAAAACAAAAGGCATTCTGGAATATATTTCCATTCTTCCGCTGATGATTCCGGAAATCATTCTTGGTATGGTACTGATGGCATTTTTCTATATGATGAATCTGCCGTTTGGTATGCTGACGCTGTTGATCGGCCATACGGTATTCTGTGTGCCGTATATTCTGATGGAAGTTAAGGCAAGACTTGCAGGTATGGATCCGTCACTTGAAGAGGCGGCGCGTGATCTCGGAGCCGGACCGTTCCGGGCTTTCTGGGATATCATTCTTCCGCTTATTATGCCTGCAGTTATGTCCGGATCACTTCTGGCATTTGCCATGTCCATGGATGATGTTGTGATCAGTATTTTTATTAACGGACCACGTCTGGCAACTCTGCCGATCAAAGTATATACGCAGATCAAGACAGGAGTTACACCGGAGGTAAATGCTCTCTGTACGATCATGCTTGTATTTACGGTTCTGATTTTGTTCGTTTATACAATGATAGGCAAGGTAACAAAGGGAAAAAACAAAAACAGCTAATAAACTCTTTTCAACAAGGACAAAGTAAGTTATACTGAACATGTCTGGACTTTGTAGAGAGTTTATATAGAGACAAGAAAGACTAGAAGAGGAGAGACGAATATGAAAAAATTATTAGTATGTGCATTATGTGCAGCAATGGTAGTTCCGGCACTCAGCGTATCTGTAAGTGCAGATTCCAAGGAACTGGTACTTTACACATGGGAAAACATGTTCCCGCAGGAAGTACTGGATGGCTTCGAAGAAGAAACCGGAATAAAAGTGGTATATTCCAACTTCGATACAGATGAAAACATGCTGGAGAAGCTTTCTATGGCAAAAGGCGGAGACTACGACATCGTTGTTGCAGATGACTATATTATTGAAACAGCAATCCAGGAAGGCCTTGTAGAAAAACTTGATACATCCAAATTATCCGGATGGGACAACATCAATCCACTGTATCAGGGACAGTTTTATGATCCGAATGATGAATATACCGCTCCGTATGGTGCAGGAATCCCGCTGATCGTTTATGATCCGGATATGGTAGACACTGACATCAAAGGCTACGGGGATCTCTGGGATGAATCCCTTGAGGACAGCATTGCGCTGACAGCAAACTATCGTGTTATCAATGGTATCACAAACCTTGCTCTTGGTCAGGACTTCAATGATCAGAACCTGGATGATATTGCAAAAACAGGCGAAAAACTTCTTGAGCTTGCTCCGAATGTTCGTCTGATTCAGGATGACAATACACAGGATTCTCTTCTCAACGGAGAGGCAAGTGTGGCATTTCTTTATACGTCCCAGGTAACTGCAGCTCTTCAGGAAAACCCGGATCTTAAAGTCGTATATCCGGAAGAAGGCCTTGGATTTGGTGTAATGGGTATGTTTATCCCGAGTGAAGCACCGGATAAGGATGAAGCATATCAGTTTATGGATTACATTCTTCAGCCGGAAAATGCAGCAAAATGCTTTGATTACATTGGATACTACTGCACAAACAAAGCAGCAGATTCACTTCTGGAAAACCAGGATCTCGTTGTACCGGATTCTGTAACAGAAGGTTCCGCAGTAGAAAACATCAGCGCAGAAGCAGAGGAAGCTTACAATAAGAACTGGACAGAATTTAAAGCAGCCTGCGACTGATAAGAACAAGGGGGAAGCAGGATGGAAATCTACAAAGGTATTGCTACCTTTTCAGGAATAGCCATCGGCAAAGTACTGTATTACAGCAGAGGGGAGTACCAGATACGTCAGTGTCTGGTCAGCAACATCAAAAAAGAAATAAGCAATTTCCAGGAAGCAAGGCTTCAGGCAGTTCAGAAATTACATGAACTGTATGAAGCCAGCCGACTTCTCAATGAGCAGGAAGCTCGTGTTTTCTTAAGACAGATCAAACTCCTGGAATCAGAAAGCTATCAGAATGCAATCGAAAGCAGCATCGCCCATGAAAAGGTGAATGCTGCTTATGCAGTTATGATCAACAGAGATGAACTTGTTGAGACATTCCGTAATCTGGAAGAACCGGTCATTCGCAGAAGAATCAATGATATGCAGGAGATTTCCAACCGCCTGATTCAGATTCTCGGTGGTGCGGCGATCCGCATCAATCTCGGGGATGAACCGGTGATCCTCGTGGCGGAGGCACTGTCTCCGACGGAAATCATGGAGATGGATAAAGATAAACTTCTTGCTGTGGTTATGCACCATGGTTCTGCGGTTTCTCATGCATCAATCATGGCGAAGACGATGGAGATTCCGACACTGGTAGATATCGCTGCCGATGATGAGTGGGATGGAATGACTGCAATCGTAGATGGTTATACCGGTACGTTTTATCTGAATCCGGATGCGGAGATCCGACGGGAGTATGAAATTCGTCTTGAGGCGGACCGCAGAGAGCGTGAGGCTCTTCTCGAATTGAAAGCCCAGAAGGATGAGACAAAAGATGGAAGAAAGATTGGGCTTTATGCAAATATCGGCAACATGAGTGATCTGAGCAGCGTGCTTTATTACGGTGCGAAGGGTATCGGACTTCTTCGAAGTGAATTTCAGTATCTCGGCCGTGAGAATTATCCGAGAGAAAACGAGCTGTTCCGTGCGTATAAGAAAGTGGCCGAGACGATGGGAGAACGATTGGCTGTGATCCGTACCGCAGATCTTGGTGCAGATAAGCAGGCACCTTATCTGGACATTCCGCAGGAGACCAATCCGATCATGGGTAACCGTGGTATCCGCCTCTGTCTGGATCGAAGAAGAATGTTTAAGGCACAGCTTCGCGCAATCTACCGTGCCAGTGCTTACGGCAATCTTGCGTTGATGTTTCCGATGATTGACTCCGAAGAAGAAATGAATGAGATTGAGAAGATTATCGAGGAAGTGAAGGTAGGCCTGCGTGAGAAGAACATCCCGTTTAAGGATATCATGACCGGAATTATGATCGAGACACCGGCAGCAGTTATGATCAGCCGCGAACTTGCAAGAAGAGTGGATTTTCTGAGTATCGGAACGAATGACCTTACACAGTATACATTGGCTATGGATCGTCAGAATCCGCTTTTGAAGGACAAGTACAATGACCATCATCCGGCAGTCCTGCGTATGGTACGCATGGTTGTAGATGCGGCTCATAAGGAAGAACGGCGCGTCGGAATCTGCGGAGAGATTGCAGCAGATACCGCTCTTACCGGTAAATTCCTTGAAATGGGTGTCGATTTCCTTTCGGTCGTACCGGCATGTGTACTTCCTGTCCGTAAAGCAATTCGGGAAACAGATCTTGGCGGAGCATCTGCTCTGTCCGTGAATGAGGATAATAATGAATAAAAAAAGTAAAGTAATTCTTCTTCCCTGTAGTTCATACAGGGAAGAACTTGTTTATGAGAATCTTGAAATCGGCCTGGAACTTCTGGGCGGAATCGAAAAGATTGTTGGAAAAGATGAATCAATCCTGCTCAAGCCTAATCTGCTCAAAAAAGCAGAAGTTG
The DNA here is from genome assembly GCA_934371915.1 of uncultured Blautia sp. Classification (GTDB taxonomy): domain Bacteria; phylum Bacillota; class Clostridia; order Lachnospirales; family Lachnospiraceae; genus Blautia_A. The sequence continues at coordinate 9,057 of CAKROE010000036.1, forward strand.
ACAAAGCAGTTATTAAAAATCCGTCTGTAGTCGGTATGTTTGCCAGACTGATGAGAGAAAAGGGTTATCAGGATCTGTCGCTTGCGGATTCCTGTGGAAATGGTACAACGACCAGAGTGATTCATGGAACCGGAATAGATAAATATCTGGAAAAATATGAGATTCCGGCGATTGATTATTCAAAGGGGATTCGGGTAGAATATCCGGAGGGGATTCAGGCAAAAGAATTTATCCTGCCGAAAGAGCTTCTGGAAAAAGACTGTGTCATTTCTCTCTGCAAAATGAAGACACATGCACTGGAGAGAATTACCGGTGCAGTTAAGAACAGTTATGGATTTGTTTATGGATTCCACAAAGCAAAGGGGCATACGCTGTATCCGAGTGCAGACAGTTTTGCACGAATGCTGGTTGATCTGAATCAATATGTAAAACCGCGGCTCTATATCATGGATGGAATTGTTGCAATGGAGGGCAACGGTCCGGGTTCCGGGGATCCGGCACCTATGAATGTGATGCTGATGTCGCAGGATCCTGTGGCGGTAGACAGTGTATTCTGCAATTTGGTGCATTTAAATCCAGAGATGGTACCGACCAACTATCATGGTGAAAAGATGGGACTCGGTACCTGGAAAAAAGAAGAGATAGAGATTGTAACACCTGCCGGAAGTATCTCTATGGAAGATGCGGTTGCGCAGTATGGTAATCCGTATTTTGATGTGGATCGGCGTGTGGCGCGCTCTGGTATGTGGGAGCATCTTGCAAAGGCATTGAATATTTTTCAGAAGAAACCGTATATTGATCCGGAACGTTGTATTCGGTGTGGAATCTGCGTAAAGAGCTGTCCCGTACCGGATAAGGCCGTGGATTTCCGAAAAGGCAGAGAAAATCCGCCGGTTTATGATTACAGGAAATGCATCCGGTGCTTCTGTTGCCAGGAAATGTGCCCGGAGAAAGCAATAAAAGTAAAATAATATACAATAAAAAGGGCGTTGTTCCAGGGGGTAAGCGTACACCCATGAAGCAACGTCCTTTAAATGTGCTGATTATCTTATTACATCGTGCAGTGCCTTGATGAATGCAGGAGTGGTACCGCAGCATCCACCGACTACGGAAGCTCCGTTTTCAATCAGGACTTTCATGTATTTGGCAAAATCCTCTGCATGCATGCTGTAGACTGCATTGCCGGTGTCGTCAATGACCGGCATACCTGCGTTTGGTTTGGCTATAACCGGAATTGATACATTCTCTCGGATGTTTCGGACAACAGATACAAGCTGATCCGGTCCGACAGAGCAGTTGATACCGACTGCGTCTGCACCGGCGGCTTCCAGAGAAACAGCAGCTTCAATTGCATTTCCGCCACTGAAGATACTTCCGTCCGCTTCCACAGTCATGGTGCACATGATCGGAAGATTACAGACAGAAGTGGCAGCGTCCACAGCGGCAAGTGTTTCTTCAATATTGATCATGGTTTCTGCTGCAATCAGGTCGATGCCGGAATCAGCGAGAATACGGATCTGTTCCTGGTACATATCAAAAGCCTCTGCATAGGTATAATCGCCATCTGCAGTGATAAAGGAACCGGAAGTTGTGATGTCACCGGCTACATAGACACCGTTTCCGGCAAGTTCCTTAGAATAACCGACAAGTGTACGGTTGATTTCTTCAATACGGTCAGTGAGCCCGTGCTTTTCGAGGTTAAGACGGTTTCCGCCAAATGTCGGAGCATAAATTACCTGACTTCCTGCCTTTATATAAGCGCGCTGCAGATCCTGGATGATATTCTTATGATCAATGACCCATGTCTCTGTGCAGATGCCTCGCGGCATACCGCTGGCCATCAGATTGGATCCGGTTGCCCCGTCCAGAATAAGCGTCTGTTCAGTCAGTTTTCGAAATTCTTCTTTTGTCATTAGATAGTTGCCTCCTGATGAAAATAAAATATATAAGCAACTTGCCTGTAAGCTCCGCATTCCTGTCGGAAAGTGCTTATTTCAGTTCTTTATTATAACATGTCACGACCTGCAATGGAAGACAGGATTCGTCAAAACTCGAAATTGCATTTCTGAGAGATCTGTGTTAGTTTTTTTATATATTCTTTACCGACGGTTCTGTCGGATGATTTCCCAAATACAATATTTATATAGGTAATTAAGATTATGGTGCAGGAGGTAGATGAAGTGAATCTGTTCGAGTATACGTACTGCGGGAATTATAACCGGCAGATACAGAATCTCTCCCGGATCGTCCCGGAGAAATGGAGTTTTGACGGTGCAGATGATAATGGCATACTGAAAGGATATCTGGAACACACTTTTCAGAGAGTTTATGAAGAAGGAAAAATACTGGAAACAGCAGAATATGCGATTTTTAATACCGGATTATTTAACCGATATTATCAGCCGGTGTATGCATATTTTATCCCGAATCTCGTCCCGGACAGGCAGAGGTGGTATCTGGAGGGATTTTACACGGAGTATTATTTACTGAAATCAGGAATTGTCAGTCTTCCGAAGCGGGCGGAATATGTCAAAAATCCCGCGGAGCTTGTTTTTGACACAACACTGGACATCCTTCCGCAGTACGAACATATCTTTGAAGAGGCGGAAAATAATATGCGGCTTCCGGAATGCATCCGAAACAGTGGGATGAAGGTGCAGATTTTTGACGGGGCACTGCGCCAGACGAAACACATGCTGGAAGCAGATTATCGTACGGCTGTTCCGCAATATTATAATCACAGCATTCAGTTTCTGGTACCGGTGTGTCTGCAGAATCCTGCAAAAGCCGATCTTGCACTTGCCTGTGTAAAGACAGAAGACGGTAGAAAATATCTTGGAAGGACATGCCTGACATTAAAAATGGCATATCATAATGCAAGGCTTCTGGCAAAAATACACAGCAGCTGGCTTCATCCATGATAAATTTATGTTAAATATCCTAAAACATATTGAAATCAGGAGATTTTTGTGATACAAAAGTAAAGTTATCATTCATATATTTTTTTTACAAAAGAGGGGATTTTTAGGGAGGAACAGCCAATGAGCAATAAGCTGATCGACTTGATCGACATTTCCAAATCTTATGGAATGCAGACCGTCCTGGATGAGTTGAATCTGTACATCAGAGAAAACGAATTCCTGACGCTTCTTGGGCCGAGTGGATGCGGAAAAACAACTACACTTCGTATTTTAGGAGGATTTGAGACACCGGATAAGGGTCGTGTGATCTTTGATGGACAGGACATTACGAATCTTCCGCCCAATAAGCGTCAGCTTAATACCGTATTTCAGAAATATGCATTATTCACTCATATGAATATTGCAGATAATATTGCCTTTGGATTAAAGATAAAAAATAAAAGCAAGCAGTATATTTATGACAAAATCAAATATGCGCTGAAGCTTGTCAATCTGGACGGCTTCGAAAATCGTATGCCGGATTCCTTGAGCGGAGGCCAGCAGCAGCGTATTGCGATTGCAAGAGCTATTGTAAATGAGCCGAAAGTGCTGCTTCTTGATGAGCCGCTCGGAGCACTTGATCTGAAACTTCGTCAGGATATGCAGTATGAGCTGATCAGGCTTAAAAATGAGCTTGGAATCACATTTTTGTATGTTACACATGATCAGGAAGAGGCACTTACCATGTCTGATACGATTGTGGTCATGAACCAGGGATATATTCAGCAGATCGGTACCCCGGAAAAAATCTACAACGAACCGGAAAATGCTTTTGTTGCAGATTTCATCGGAGAAAGTAATATCATCTCCGCGACTATGGTGCAGGATCGTCTGGTCAAGATACTTGGTGTCAATTTCCCGTGCGTGGATGAAGGATTCGGTCAGAACAAACCGGTCGATGTTGTCATCCGTCCGGAGGATATTGATCTTCTGAAACCTGGACAGGGAAGTATTGATGGTGTTGTTACACATATGATCTTCAAGGGTGTCCATTATGAGATGGAGGTTATGGCGAATAATTACGAGTGGCTGGTACACAGTACAGACATGTTCCCGGTAGGAACGGAAGTCAGTATCCATGTAGATCCGTTTGACATCCAGATCATGAAAAAACCGGAATCCGAAGACGAGGAGGCGGTAAACATTGAAGAATAAGCGTATGCTTGCCGGACCTTATCTGTTCTGGTCAGTATCCTTTGTTGTGATCCCATTGCTTGTGATCGTGTATTATGCATTTACGAATGATGAGGGGACATTTACCTTTTCAAATCTTGCCCAGATCACGACACCGGAAAATCTGAAGGCGCTGGGAATGTCCCTGCTTCTGTCTTTTTTGAGTACGTTGATCTGTCTGGTTCTTGCGTATCCACTTGCAATGATCCTGAGTCAGAAGCAGGTCAATCAGACAAGTTTTATCGTTCTGATCTTTATTTTGCCGATGTGGATGAATTTCCTTCTCCGTACACTGGCATGGCAGACGCTGCTCGAAAAAAACGGTGTCATCAACAGCGTACTCGGATTTTTTCATCTGCCGGCACTTGAGATCATCAATACACCGTATGCTATTATTCTTGGTATGGTTTATAATTTCCTGCCGTTTATGGTGCTTCCAATCTATAATGTCCTGATCAAGATCGACCGAAACGTGATCAATGCGGCACGTGATCTGGGAGCAAACTCGGTACAGACGTTTTGTAAGGTCATTTTTCCGCTGAGTATTCCGGGTGTGATCAGCGGTATTACAATGGTATTCGTACCGGCATTGACTACATTCGTTATTTCTGACCTTCTGGGCGGTGGAAAGATTCTTCTGATCGGAAACGTGATCGAGCAGTCCTTCAAGCAGAACAGCAACTGGCATGTGGGAAGTGGTCTGTCTCTTGTCCTGATGGTATTTATCATTGCAAGTATGGCACTTGTTGCAAAATACGATAAAGAAGAAGGAGGGTCAGCATTTTGATCAGAAAATATTTACAGAAGATATATCTGGCCCTGATTTTTATTTTGTTATATGCCCCGATCGTTACGCTTATCGTACTTTCGTTTAATCAGTCAAAGACGAGAGCAAAGTGGGGCGGCTTTACTCTGAAATGGTATAAGGAACTGTTCCGGAATGAACAGATCATGAGTGCGTTTTATACGACGCTGATCATTGCGTTTATTTCAGCAGCAATTGCCACACTCATCGGAACGGCTGCGGCAATTGCGATTCAGGGTATGAAACAGAAGTGGAAGACCATGTATATGGGACTTACCAATATTCCGATGATGAATGCAGAGATCGTCATGGGTGTTTCTCTGATGCTTCTTTTTATTGCATTTCGTATGACACTTGGATTCGGAACGATTTTGATCGCACATATCACATTTAATATTCCGTATGTAATTTTGAGTGTGGCACCGAAACTGAAGCAGACGAACCGCTATACTTACGAAGCGGCACTGGACCTCGGTGCTTCTCCGCTCAAAGCTTTTTTCAAAGTTGTTTTTCCGGATATTGTACCGGGTGTTCTTTCCGGATTTATGATGGCATTCACCATGTCCCTGGATGATTTTGTTATTACACATTTTACGAAAGGACCGGGTATTGATACACTTTCTACCAAGATTTACACGGAGGTACGAAAAGGCATCAAACCGGAAATTTATGCACTTTCCACGATTATGTTTGTGACGGTGCTTGTTCTTCTGCTTCTGGTAAATTATTCGCCGAAGGAAGAAGAGGAAGCTCCGATTCGAAAGAAAGTACGCAGACCATCCAAAGTCAAGAAAATCTTTATTCAGCGTGTCATCCCGGTAGCAATTTGTATTGTCTTTATCGGCGGCGGTTTCTACTATGCAAAAGAAAGCAGTCTTATGAATGGGGAGGAACTGATCGTTTATAACTGGGGTGAGTACATTGACCCGGATGTGTTGACGATGTTTGAAGAAGAAACCGGTATTCATGTAGTTTATGAGGAATTTGAGACAAACGAGATTCTTTATCCGAAAGTAAGTTCCGGTGCAATCGCATACGATGTAGTCTGCCCGAGTGATTATATGATTCAGCGAATGATCGAGAATGATCTGCTTTCAGAAATTAATTTTGACAATATTCCGAATCTGAAAAACATCGGAAAACAGTATCTCGAGCAGTCCCGACAGTTTGATCCGGAAAATAAATATTCCGTGCCGTATTGCTGGGGAACCGTCGGCATTCTGTACAACAAGACAATGGTTGATGAACCGGTCGACAGTTGGTCCATTCTCTGGAATCCGAAATATAAAGACAGTATTCTGATGCAGGATTCTGTACGTGATGCGTTTGGTGCGGCGTTGAAATATCTTGGGTATTCACTGAATTCTACAGATCTTGATGAGCTGAATGAGGCGAAAAATCTCCTGATTGAGCAGAAACCTCTGGTGCAGGCGTATGTAATTGACCAGGTGCGTGATAAGATGATCGGAAACGAAGCGGCTCTGGGTGTTATTTATTCCGGTGAAGCAATTTATACACAGAAAGAGAATCCAAATCTTGAATATGTGATTCCTGAGGAAGGTTCCAATATCTGGATCGATTCCTGGGTGATTCCGAAGAATGCAGAGCACAAAGAAAATGCAGAAAAATTTATTAATTTCCTCTGCAGACCGGATATTGCACTCAAAAACTTTGAATATATCACTTACTCTACACCAAATGAGGCGGCGAGGGAGCTGATTGAAGATGAATCTATCCGAAACAGCGAAATCGCATTCCCGGATCTGTCCAGGTATGATAATCTGGAAACATTCCAGTATCTTGGTACCGGGGCAGATCAGGTATACGGTGATCTCTGGAATAAAGTAAAATCATCATAAAATATGTAAGAGACTTTCTATGAGAAAAATCCTGTAGAAAGTCTTTTTCCTTGCAGAGAAATATATTACAGGAGTATAATGCAAAATAACAGAGCAAATATAATGATGTAATGCTGTAAGGAGAAAAAAGTGAAAGAAGAAAAAGTATCCAACTATATAAAACTCTGTGATGAATGGGCAGAAAAATTTCTCCGGATGGATAAAGCGGAACTGATGAAAAAACTTCCGGAACTGAAGCAGGAGGACGGCTATCTGAAAATTGTACATTTTGGAGTCCCTTTTGGAATCCGTGAGTCAGATGGCAAAATTGAACGGCTGGACGGACAGGGCGAAGCCAATGCAACGGAGATGCTGAATATTTATACATTGTTAGGTTATGTAAAAGAACAGGCTTTTTTTATGGATAAATGGGTGCCGTTCGCGGATCTTCGTAATGCAAGACCCTTTGCACCTGCATATAAGGTTGGTGTGACAGATGTGTTTGCGGAGACTTTTTCCGGACATGCAGAGAAACTTCGGGAGGCATTTAAGAAGCTGAACGGGGTGGAACTTCCGCAGGGTGATGTGGGCTATCAGATCCATGCGTTTGCATGTGAACCAATGCGCTTTTATTTCTGGGACAGTGATGAGGAATTTGAAGCGCAGGGAAATATTTTGTTTGATTACAGTGCGACCGATTATAATCATGTAGAAAGTGCCGTATCAACTGCTGAGATGGGAGTGCGGCGGCTTGCAGAAGTTGCGGGACTTCCGCTTAAAGGAAAATCGTTCGGAATGAGCTGAAAGGAGAAAACGCAAAATGAGCCGTGAAGAAGCAGAACAGTATCTGTATTATGCAATGACAATTGGAGAACAGCTTCTGATCAGTGGTGCGGAGGTCGGAAGGGTAGAAGATACTATACGGCGCATTTGCCTGGCATATGGGGCAGAGAGGGTGGATGTATTTTCTATTACTTCCAGTATTGTGACGACTATGTATGGTGAATTTGGCATCTGTACGCAGACGAGGCGTGTACGGGGAATGGCAAATGACCTGGGTAAATTGGATGATTTGAATCAGCTGTCAAGATATATCTGCGCACACAGACCCGAACCTCTGGAAATCCGTACGCGGCTGAGTGCGATAGAGCAAAGACCTGTATATTCTTTTCGGATGCAGATTCTTATCTATGCTGTCATTTCCGGATCTTTTTCTGTATTTTTCGGCGGAGATCTCCGGGACATGATCGCATCGGCACTGATCGGAATCGTGTTGAAACTTCTGGAATCCTTTTTGAAGCGCAGCTCTCTGAATTCTCTGATCACAGTCTTTTTATGCTGCGGAGTGGGAGGCATTCTGGCTAATTTTGCGGTTCTCATCGGTCTGGGACACCGTGCAGACCTGATCAGCATCGGAAATATCATGCTTCTGATACCGGGAATTGCATTTACGAATTCGCTGCGTGATCTGTTTTCCGGCGATACGATCACAGGACTGATACGCTGTATGGAGTCTGTATTGCTGGCATTTGTTGTGGGGCTGGGATTTACTGCAGCCAATCTTTTGTTTTAGGCAGAGGAGAAAATTATGAATGAGATAATACAGATGCTTGTTTCTTTTACAGGATCACTTGGATTTGCGGCATTGTTTAATATACATGGAAAAAAACTCTGGTTTGCAGCACTTGGCGGCTGTCTGTCGTGGGCGGTTTATCTTGCGGCCGGTATATGGACAGCCAGCCCGTATATCTGTGGCTTCTGGTCGACCGTGGTGATTACTTTGTATGCAGAATGTATGGCAAGGATCCACAAGACACCGGTTACTGTCTTTCTTGTCTCGGCGACGATTCCGCTGATTCCGGGAGCTGCACTGTATCGGACCATGAACTGGATGATGATGCAGGAGTGGGATAAATTTTGCGCGGATGGAGCCTACACAATTCTTTTTGCTGCAAGTATGGCGGCAGGAATGACACTTACGACGATTCTCTTTCGGATGATCTGGGGCTGGAAATACCGCCAGCGGTGGATGTGAGAGATATAAATTAAAAGCCTGCATGAGGATATTTATTGGCTGATGATTTATAGTCAAATCAGAAAAAAGATTTGAAATATTGAGAAAGATAAAATGGATGTAACTTGAAAATTATGTTTATAAGAAAAGGAGAGCGTATGAAAAAGAACAAAAAGAGAAATTTTCTGTTTCTTGTATTGGTATTACTGATCTGTATTTGTATTCCGGTACAGGCAGGGGCAAAAGTCAAATTGAATAAGAAATCAGTATCCGTGCTGGTATCGAAATCGGTAACATTGAAAATGCAGGGTACGAAAAAGAAAGTAAAATGGAAAAGTTCAAATGCAAAAATTGCAAAAGTTAATTCTTCCGGTAAAGTAACCGGAAAGAAAAACGGTAAGGTAACAATTACCGCAACCGTAGGAAAAAAGAAATATTCCTGTAAGGTCACAGTAAAGACAGGACTTGATAAAAGGACATGCACTTTAACAAGAGGCGAAACAACAAAAATAAAATTATGTGGAACTTCTGTTAAAGGAGTAAAAAGCAGTAACAAAGCAGTTGTGACTGTTAACAAAAAGGGTAAGATTACGGCAAAGAAAAAAGGTTCTGCCACGATTACTTTTACGGGAAATAATAAGAAAAAGTATAAATGTAAGGTGATTGTTAAAGATAAAAAGAGTGCAGTGGTGACAACTGCGCCAGTCATCTATTATACAGTTTCTTTTGACAGCATGGGCGGTTCCTCAATTTCTTCATGTACTGTGCAAAGCGGCGGTACAGTCAGTCAGCCGGATACACCAATGCGTTATGATTATGATTTTGCAGGATGGTATCTGGATACTGAATATACTCAAAAATATGATTTTAGTACTCCGGTAAAGGCAGATATTACATTATATGCGAAATGGAATCGTCAATCGGCTGATAATTTGGAAGATGATGTGATTGACCGGGGTGACATCGAACACCTGCATGAAGATGGAAAAATTGATGTAATTTATGATGATAATGGCGGAGTAAGTATGATCGACGGTGATTTTTCGGAAACGCCTGTTTATAATGCATCAGATGCGGCAGATCTTTTAAACAGATCAAGTCAGTTATTTGGAGAAGATTTTGATGCAGGCACAAATCAGATTTCAGTACAGACTGTCAATACAGCAGGGGAAACATCAGAAACTTTTTATCGTTATGAACCTACTGTTAATGGAGTACCGGTACTCGGAAATCAGATTATACTGACGACAAATGAAGATGGAACAGTTAACGGTCTTCACAGCACTTATCAGGATAAAATCGAAAATATTTATGTAAGTGCAGATATAGATGCAGAAACTGCAAAAAATGCTGCAATATCCGATCTCCTTTCAAGAGATGAAGTGCAGACGTATCTGAGCAAGCTGGCAGAAGTAACTGAGAAAGATTTCGATACGGTTAAAGAAGCGTTTGTCGAAACACTTTCTGTAAATACAGAGCTTGCTGTTGATGCACTGGATCAGAATTCGAAACCGAGACTGGCATATGTGGTAAGAATTGCGCAGGTTATCAGTGCAGGAGATGATGATGCAGACGAAGAACTTGAAGACCCACAGAAACAGGATGGAGAAATAAATGCTGTAGAAAATCAGGAAATGACGGAAGATCCGGATGTTCAGATATCGGAAGAGGCTGCTGACGAATTTGCAGATGATGCAGTAGTACAGGATAGTTCGACAGAGGAAAATATACCGAATGAAACGGAAATTTCGCTGACTGAGGAGCAGGAAGCAGACTGGGCGGATAATACAACAGAAGATGCGAATTTAGAAGAAGCTGTTGATGAAATTTCGCTGACTGAGGAGCAGAAAGCAGAGCTGTCAGATGATACAACAGAAGACGAGAGCTTGGAAGAAACCGCTGTTGATATTCAGCAGGAAGATGAGACGAAAAACTCCGCAGAAGAAGCGGAAACAGATAACAATGATGCTTTTACAGAAGCAGCAGAAGTGTTTGATGATGCTGATTTTTCAGAGTTTGCAGACAATGATGGTTCTGAGGTCTTTGATGATGGCACAGAGAGCGACAGCAGCAGCCTTGCAGTTATCATAGATTTCACCTACTATATCGATGCAGAGGATGATAATACCCACAGTGCAGGAGAAATTTATCGGATAACAGATAATCGTGAAGGTGGGAGTGATTGGGAAAATATATCCTATGCGACATTAGATGCAAAGGGTACTCAGCGCAATATTAATGGACAGCTGAAAAACAATACATTCCGTTTTTGCGATACAGGGAGAAACCTGAATACATATAAAGCTTATTATAGTCTGTGGAGTTCAGAATGGAAATTACCTGGAAAAATGGCAAAAGCAGGTAAAAAGATTTTTTCAGATGATTTGGACTTCGATAAAACAGCAGTGTCTGTGCATGCCAATATGGCAGCAGTATATGATTATTACCAAAATGTATTAGGACGTAATTCCTTTGACAATGCCGGCGCGCAGGTAAAAGTAAGCTATGGATATGGACTTAATTATAAAAATGCTTATTGGAGTTCATCAATTCAGCAGATGGTCTTCGGTGGTGGCGGTGGATATACGAAGGCATTGGATGTTGCCGGACATGAGTTTACTCATGCGGTGATTAATTATGTTGTTGGTGATGGAGTACATACATTATCCTATCAGGGTGAGTCAGGTGCTTTGAATGAGGCATATGCAGATATCTTAGGAAATCTGATTGAAGGAAAGAGTAATAAGGGACGCTGGCAGATTGCAGAAGATTCTGATGGAACAATTCGAGATATGTCAAATCCTTCTGCATATGATCAACCGGAAAATTATAAAAACAGATATGCAGGCAGCAATGATAATGGAGGAGTTCATACAAACAGTGGAATTTTCAACTTTGCTGCATATAAGATGATGTCTGATGGACGTTGCAGCGGTATTTCAAATACAACATGGGCGAAGGTCTTTTACCGTTCCTTATATCGCCTTAGTACGAATGCCAGTTTTTTGGATGCAAGAGGCGCAATTTTGTGTGAAGCAAAAAAATGCGGATTTTCTCAGGAACAGCTGCAGGCAGTGAAAGACGCTTTTGATGCAGTAGGTATCACAGAATCAGACAGTGTGAGAATTGTTTTGACATGGGGAGAAAATCCGAGTGATTTGGATTCACATCTGGTAGGACCTGGAGTGAACGGAGGAAGATTCCATATTTACTATAGTGATCGTTCGTATTATCAGGATGGAAGTTATGACTCAGATGACAGCAAATATGCGGCGGATTTGGATTATGATGATACAACTTCTTATGGACCGGAAGTTACTACGATATATAAACTGACTCCTGGAGACTATTATTTCTATGTGCATGATTATACGAACGGATATGACAGTACGAGCACAGAAATGGGAATGTCCGGAGCTACGGTTAAGATCTTTAGAGGATCAGCGAAAAAACCATTTTCAGTCTATTCGATTGGAGCCGGCGAGCATGGAACCATATGGAATGTATGTAAAATTTCGATTGATTCAAGTGGTAATGTAGAGGTAACCCCGATCAATACATATGGATCGGAAGAAATTTATGATTAGGAAGGAGAGTGCTGTTGAAAAAAAGAGAAGGAATACTTTTAATATTTTTGACAGGAA
>CAKROE010000037.1 GCA_934371915.1 uncultured Blautia sp.
TTTGTATGTCCGTCCGGCAACGCCAGAAGCGCTTTCAAAAATGTCTCATGCAACAGATCCTCTGCCTGATGCCGGTTCCTGCAAAGGGAATACAAATACAGATATAATTCTTTTTGATATGCGCCATATAACTTCATAAAAAGCTCATTATCCACATCTGTTTTCCCCCTTTCCGAAATTCTGCACCGGCAGCTGCCTTCCTATCCACTTTTTCCACCGGCATTTTTACCTCTTTCAACAATATAACATCTGAGCAGGAAAAATGTTACAAAAAAAATCAGCACCCACAGAGAGTGCTGACTGATTTATCGGTTCATCCCAAGCTTTGCCATCAATGCATCCTGAAGAATCTGGGAAAAATTCAGGTTTTCACGTATAGCAGCCTCATTAAGCCATTCCGGAATACTGAGTGTTTTCTTTACAGATCTGGAACGGTTCTTTCGCCGGTATTCTGCTATATCAAATTCAACAATTACAAGTATACCATCTTTCACTGTAATTTCATCTGCAGAAGATGCCTTCGGAAGCGTTTCGCCCTCATTTTCTATTGTAGTCAAAGATAAGCCCAGTGCATCTGCCGCCATCTCATATGCTTCCTGCATATCTTCTCCCTGTGTCATACATTCCGGAATATCCGGAAATGTAACCCAGAATCCGCCTTCTTCTGCTCTATGAAAAACTGCCGGATAAAATAAACGTTTGTCCATACATAATCCTCCATTCACACAACAAAACTATCTGATTCCCGCCTGTTTAAGAATTGCCTGTTCCAGACCTTTCTTTAAATCTTTTGAATGATATGGAACAATTACAGATTTTCCAGTATGTACATTTTTCATTTTCACATGTGAACCATTTTGACTTATTGTTTCATATCCATTTTCTTTCAGGAGCTTTATCATCTCCCTTGGCGTCATTGGCAATTCATATCCCCCTTTATTTTAGCACGTATCATTACGTATTTCAATTTATTTTTCTGTTTTCCCGCTCCCATAATGTTAACAGTAAATATCATATATAACAAACAAATTCGTTCTTCTTTTCCCGGCAAAATTTCACTAAACGCTTATTTACAACTTTTTCATTTATACTGTCATTCCATTTAAGAATTGTCTTTTTTTACCTTTGTTTATGGATTATATCCGAAAAACTGCCGGAAAACGGTATTGAATGCATCATCGTTCCACGTAAAGAAAATGACAGAAAGATCGGTTGGGTTGACTTGCATTTGTGTAACTCTAGATCAAATCATCCATTTTCGGAGCTTCCATTGACTCCCAGATGACTTTCCTATTTCACAGGCATCCGATTTGAACGATTTTGGGTACTCTCCTCTCACTTACTCATTGTATAGTCATCCTTTTTTTACAAATTCTGTTGACCTCCTGATAACTTGCTTTTCTCCCAGTCATTCAATGCCACGAATTCCGGTACCTCTCTGGTAACTTGCTATTTTCCTGGTCAACCGATGCTACATATTCTGTGGACTTTCAAATAACTTGCTTCTGCCCAAGTCATCCAATACCCTTCCCCGCCCGTACAAAAAAATCCCTCCTGTGAACCAACTCTACAGGAGGGATCTTTTATCATATATTTTGTTGGTGTGAGTTTCGGATCAGGCAGATTACTTTGCTTCTTCTGTCTCTGCTTCCTCAGGTGTCTCTGTTTCCGGTACTGCTCCGTTATGAACTGCAACAACTGTCAGTACTACAGCTTCCGGATCATCTTTAATGTCGATATCTTTGTCTTTTGCAAGGCTCAGATCTTTAACACGAATCGTGTCACCGACTTTCAGACCGGCTACATCGACTTCTACTTTGTCAACCAGTGCTGACGGATAAGCTTTATAATTTACTTCTTCCATATTTTCCTGAAGAACACCATCTGCTACTTTGTCATGGTTTACAATCACGATCTCAGCAACAGAATGTACTTTTTCATTGCTTACCAGCGCCTGGAAATCAATCTCATCAACTCTGCCTGCCAGTGGGTTAAAATCAACCTCTTTAATCAGTGCATCGTATGTCTGACCATCTACCTCAAGCATAACCTGACTTCCTTTGTGGTCAGTCTTTAACAGTTTGTCAACCTCCGTCTTCAGCATTTTTACCGGGATGGAACCTTCGATCTCACGACCGAATACATTACCTGTAACGTATCCTTCTCTTCTCAGTCTTTTTGCCTTAACGTCCATGCTTCTTTTTTCAGCTTTTAAAGTATTCATTTGTCTTTTCCTCCAAAAATCTGATGCTTAGCAGCCTTCAACTTTGTTTTGTGAAAGGAGGTTTTGTTAAGTTCTGTTTACTTTTTACGGTTAGAAGTATAGCACTGAGTACAGAAACAGATTAACCAAATATTATTTTTTTTTGCTTTAAAATTTGTTGATATTTTAAAATTGTATACATTATATAATTTTTTCTGACTTTTCTTATATTCCAAAGGAAAAGAATGTAAATCTCAAACCTTTTCAGAGTATTTTTTTATGATATAATCATGATAGTGGTTCACAGGAAAAGTGCAAACCCTGTATTATATTTTCAAAAACTGGATGAGGTAACAAAAATGTATCATGATTTAACCGAGGGAAAAATTTCCCGTTCTCTGCTGCTGTTTGCGCTTCCGATGATGGCCGGCAATCTGCTGCAACAGTTCTATAATATTGCCGACACACTGATTGTCGGACGTGTTCTCGGAAGCAACGCACTGGCCGCTGTAGGATCCGCCTATACTCTGATGACTTTCCTGACATCTATTTTTCTCGGACTCAGCATGGGATCCGGAGCACTGTTTTCTATATATAAAGGAAAAAATGATTCGGATGCCCTGCGAAGTTCCATCGTACATGCTTTCGTACTGATCATGGCGGTCACCGTATTTCTAAATATACTGGTCTACATAGGAATTAATCCGATCCTGCACTTCCTGCGTGTGCCGGCCGAAGTCTGGGATGGCATGAAGTCCTACCTGCTCGTGATCTTTGCCGGAATCATCGCGACATCTTTGTACAATTATTTTTCCTGTCTTTTACGGGCACTTGGAAATTCTACGATTCCTCTGGTATTTCTGGCTGTTTCAGCCATTCTGAACATCGGACTGGATCTTTTATTTGTTGCGGTACTCCCATGGGGCATCCGCGGTGCAGCGTTTGCAACTGTCATCGCACAGTATGTTTCCGGAATCGGTATCACGCTGTATGTACTTCTCAGATGCCGGTATCTGCTGCCATCCGGAAAAGATCTGCGATTTAACCGACAGATCCTGGGAGAGATCGGCAATCTTTCCTCAATGACCTGCATCCAGCAGTCCGTAATGAATTTCGGAATTCTGATGGTACAGGGACTTGTCAACAGTTTCGGTTCTGTTGTTATGGCAGCATTTGCCGCTGCCGTCAAGATCGACACCTTTGCCTATCTTCCGGTGCAGGATTTCGGCAATGCTTACTCTACTTTTATTGCGCAAAACTACGGTGCCGGTAAAAAGGACCGCATCCGCAAAGGAACAAAGGAATCCTTCCTGCTCAGTTTTATTTTCTGTATAGTTATTTCCGCGATTGTCTACATCTTTGCCGCTCCGCTGATGACTATTTTTGTGAGTGCAAAAGAAACTGCTGTCATCGCCTGTGGTGTACAGTACCTCCGCGTAGAGGGATCTTTTTACTGCGGAATCGGATGCCTTTTCCTTCTGTACGGATATTACCGCGCAATCAAAAAACCCGGTATGTCCGTCGTCCTGACCGTGCTATCCCTGGGAACACGCGTTGCCCTCGCCTATCTTCTCTCCGCCTATATCGGTGAGATTGGTATCTGGATGGCAATCCCAATCGGATGGCTGCTCGCTGACGCCATCGGACTGATCTACATGAAATTTCGTGGAATATAAAAGCGACAAGAAGCCATTAATAATAGAATAACGTAGAAAGGGCATAATTCTGAGAAAAGGATCACATAATGACAGAAATACAAAGCCTTGGAAATATAGATATACAAGTTCTTACAAAAGAATTCGGAAAAATCCAGACTGATGAAATCATTGTGACAAACGAACGCATCTCTCATATCAAAGAACGTCATCCAGAAGATTATAATTTATTTGAAAAATACGGGCGTGAAAGTGTTATATCTCCCGATCTGATTATAAAAGATTTAAAACACTGCGGAACTGTTTTTATGGTAAAAAAACTTCCTGAAACCAATCTTAATGTTGTTGTCCGTGTCGTTTTGGAAACAGATGATAACAATCTAAAAAATTCTGTAATGACATTCTACAGAATACGAGATAAAAACTTAAAGAAACTTATCGAAAAGAACCGCTTACTTTACAAAAAAGAATAAATGCGATATAGTATACATAAAATATAAAGGCTTTACCCAAAGAATTATTGAAGTAGAGATTGTGCTGCTACGCACCCTATGGGTCAAAAGAAATGTGGGAAGGGGCACACCCACCAATAATTCTTTGGTTTAGCAAATATATTTTTTTTAACACCACCGGTCAGTGGTGTTTTATTATACTATTTTTGATTCAACCGCAGGGATACCTGAGAAACTTCCCCTGCCTTTTATATACAGAAGCCATACAGGAAACCTTGCGAGGCTTTTGTGATTTCGAATGCTCTAATTATCACTGCGTTGCACTGTCTGAGCACCTTCAGGTGCGAGTTTGCAAAAGCAGTGATTAATAAATGAGCAGAGAAATCCAAAAACACAGCACGTTTCAAGTATGGCTTTCTGTATTATAAAAGGCAGGCACAAGTTTTCACACTCATCCCTGCCCGTTCTCATAAACTACTCTCTTTTATTTACTTTTTCTCTTTTGCTTTTTTATCCGCCAGTATCTCCTCTGCCATCTCCACTTCCGTCTTTTCATCTTTCGGAAGGATGATATTCAGAATGATCGCAAACAGCGCTGCCGGCACGATACCAGAGCCACCGAAGATCAGGTTGATACTTTCCGGAAGCTGTGCAAGTACGGCTGAATTGGAGCCAAGTCCATAGCCAACACCAAGTGCAACAGACACAATTGTCACATTTCTCGGAGACAGTGGCCATTTTGTGATAAGCTGAATACCACTGATTACGATTGATGAGAACATCATAACCGCTGCACCGCCCAGAACACTCTGCGGCATAATAGAAATCAGAGCAGCAAGCTTCGGAAACAGACCACATGCGATCAGGAAAATACCGCCGATTCCGATGGAATAACGGTTCACAACCTTATTCATCGCAACCAGGCCAACATTCTGGCTGAAAGAAGTATTCGGAAGAACGCCAAGCAGTGCTGCAAAAGAAGATCCGAGACCATCACACATAACACCACCGGAAAGCTCTTTGTCAGTAGCCTCACGTCCAAGACCACCTTCTGTAATACCGGAAATATCACCGACTGTTTCAACAGCGGTAACGACAAACATGATACAGATTGGAACAATAGCTTTTGCATCAAATACCCATTTGACCGGCATGATCTTCGGAATTGCAAACCAGGATGCGTCTGCTACCTTACTCCAGTTGACTACCCATGACTTTGTTGCTTCAACAACGGCACCTGTTTCATCGGTATATGTAAAAGTAGTCGGAAGCACCATTGCCATGATTGATACAAGAATATACCCTACAATGATACCCAGCAAAATCGATGAAAAACTGGTGAATCCCTTTGTGCCGTGTTTCAGTGCTATAATTACAACCAGAACTACGGTACCTACAAAAAGATTTTCGAGGGAACCATAATCCGGCGCTGTACTTCCACCGCCGAAAGAACCGATTCCGACAGAAATCAGTGAAAGTCCGATAGACAGTACAACTGTACCAGTTACAACTGCAGGGAAAAATTTACGCAGTGGCTTTAAGAAACCTCCAAGTACGGTTTCAAACAGACCACCGATAAAGCTGGCTGCCAGAATTGCTCCATAACCGGCAACTCCGCTTCCCATCGTAACTGCCACGCTTCTGCAGACACCGATAAATCCGGAACTTGTTCCCATAACGATCGGAAGTTTACCACCAATCGGTCCGATCGTATAGACCTGAATCAATGTAACGATACCTGCTACCAGCATGGCATTCTGCAAAAGCGCTACCTGCAGGGCACTTCCTGATTCGATACCACAGACTCCTGTGATGATCAGAAGCGGTGTCAGGTTGCCGACAAACATTGCAAGAACATGCTGTAAGCCAAGCGGAATCGCAAGTTTCAGCGGTGGCTTGCCGTCAAGGTCATACGGTGTTGCAGTGTTTTTTTCTTTTGTTTCCATTTAGTTTCTCCTTTTCTCCTCTCTCATTCGAGCCCACTAAAACAAAAAAGGAAACAGCAGCCATCTTCCTCTTTGAAGTTCTCTGTCGTTTCCTTTCAAGGTGCGGTTTCTCATGTTAACGCACTAAATATTGTCTCGATTATTTAATTATACCAGATTATTTTTATCTGTCAATTTCTTTACTCAATAATATTCATGATCGATCTGTATCACCGCGAAATACTTACTTCCCGGCAGTTCGTGTATCCGCTCCTTCAGCCAGTTCACGATCTCGTTGTCTGTATAAGAAGTTTTTCTCGGAACCTCCACATCAAAGATCAGATTTGTTCTGGTCGGACCTTTTACCATGCGGAAGTCATGCATACTGAAGGATTCATCCAGAAAATGTACCATCTCTTCTACTTTTGCCTTCATCGCAAGGACTTCCTCATCATCTGTTACGATCGGATCCATATGGATCGTCGCGGAACAATGCAGTTTTTCCTGCAGTTCATGTTCAATATGATCGATCTGTTCGTGGATATCCTGAATATTTCCGTTCACATCCACTTCTGCATGAAGCGAGATCATCACACGTCCCGGACCGTAATCATGAACGATCAGATCATGTACACCATGAACCATCGAATGTCCCAGAACGATTTCACGAATTTCATCGATAAATTCCTGCTTCGGCGGCTGTCCGATAAGAAGGTCAATGGTTTCTTTCAGTGTAGAGCCGCCTGTATAAAGAATAAAGCAGCCAACCAGGATTCCGAACCAGCCATCAAGAAGCAGCCCTGTATATTTGCTGATCAGTGTGGCGATCAGGACAAGTGTCGTTGCCACCGTATCACTCAAACTGTCAACAGATGTTGCCTTCATTGCTGCACTATCCAGTTTTTTACTCAGTGAATGATTATAAAAAAACATATATACTTTCACAAGAATAGATGCGATCAGAATCACACATACCAGTGCACTGCTCTCAATCGGTTCCGGGGAACGCAGTTTACCAAGTGAGGACCAGATGAGTTCGAATCCCATGACCAGTATTGCTACAGATACAAGCAATCCGGAAATATATTCCATCCTGCCATGACCGAACGGATGCTCCGGATCAGGATCCTGTCCGGAAAGCCGAAAACCGATCAACGTAATGATCGAAGAACCCGCATCCGACAGGTTGTTAAATGCATCTGCCGTAATAGCGATAGAACCACTTATTGTTCCCGCGATCCATTTGCCGAGAAAAAGCAGAATGTTCAGTCCGATTCCGACTGCACCACTTAAAACACCATATGCCTGCCGGACTTCCGGCGAATTATAATTGCGGCGATCCTTAATAAAAAGGGATGCCAAAAATGTAATCATATAGATTCCCCCTGTCTGTATTCCCTCGATCTTACCACATTTCTGTGAATAAATCCAGATTTCCCGGAATCCATCTGGAAAAAGATTTCAGAAAATGATATAGTTTTGTTAATAATGTTTACATATTACGAGGAGACTTATTTCTATGAAAAATCTCAAAAATATTGCAATGCTGATAGATGCTGATAATACACAGCTTTCCAAACTGGAATCTGTTATACAGGAAATCTCAACAAATGGCCGTATCGTCGTCAAACGTGCTTACGGTAACTGGCGCAAAGGGTCCCTGAAAAACTGGGAAAATGAATTAAAACGTCTTGCAATCAAAGCGGAACAGCAGTTTGACTATGTTGCCGGCAAAAATGCGACAGACATGGCACTCGTTATTGATACACTTGATCTTCTCCACAGCGGCATTTATGATGCCTTTGTCATTGTCGCAAGTGACAGTGACTACACGCCTCTCGCGATCAAACTTCGTGAATCCGGAGTCTTCGTTATGGGAGTCGGTGAAAAAAAGACACCGGAGCCTTTCCGCAATGCCTGTGACGAATTTGTCTATCTTGAAAACTTAAGCAAAGATACGGATTCGCAGACTGCCGTCGTTCAGAAACAGTCGGAAACCACTAAGCGAAACGCACAGGAAAGTGCTGAAGAACGCCGCAAAGCAAAAGAACTCAGAGAGATCCACAAGCTTCTTCGTATCGCCTGGGACAAATACCAGGATGATGACGGTTATGTCAATGTAAGTTCCGCCGGTCAGTATATCAAACGTGCCAGACCGGATTTCGATGCCCGTACCTACGGTTATGTCAAACTTCCGGAACTGATCGAAGCTTTCCCTAAAAGATATGCAATGAAGCGCTACCCCGGCAAAGGCACGGTAACGATCATTGCATATAAGTGTCTCTGATTTCTTTCTCAGATATACAGTTTCTTTTCTTTATTTACGTCGAAACAGCCTCTTTACTGCTTTTACTACTTCATTCAGAATGATAACGGTAAAAGCAGTCAGGAGCATCTTGCCCCACATTCCCACAGAAAGAGGAACCGTCTCAAACACAGCCGCACCAAACTGAGTGATGATTCCCTGCAGGATCATTACCAGAAGGAATACACCAAGCATCAATTTGTTTTTCAGCAGATTCTTAAACATCGGTGTGTCGTCCAGTTCGCGGCAGTTAAATGCATTGAAAAGCTGAAACAACACAAACAGTGTAAATAATACGGTTGCTTCTTCCTCCGGTGCTGCACCAAGGAAGTTTTTGAAATGCTGAAGCATAAAGATCACAGAAATATAAATTCCGTTAAAGAAAATACGAAACAGCATTTTCTTTGAAATAATGTTTTCATTTCTTCTTGTTGGTTTGTGTTTCAGAAGATCCGGCCGGATCGGTTCAAGTCCGAGTGTCAGCGCCGGCGGTCCGTCCATGATAATATTGATCCACAGAAGTTCCAGTGCAGTAAACGGTGCGCTGAATCCTGCAAGGATTGAACAGATAACAACGACTACAGAAGAAACATTTACAGTAAGCTGGAACTGAATGAAACGTTTGAAGTTTTCATAAATTCCACGACCCCACTGCACGGCTTTGATGATCGTGGAGAAAGAATCATCCAGAAGCACCATATCACTGGCTTCTTTGGTGACATCTGTTCCTGCGATCCCCATCGCAATACCGACATCGGCATGTTTGATCGCCGGTGCATCATTGATTCCGTCTCCGGTAACTGCAACGACATTGCCCTGCTCTTTCAGAAGCTTCACTACACGCATCTTGACAAGCGGTGTACTTCTTGCGATAACCTGAATCTTTTTGAGTGCTTCTTTGAGCTCTTCATCTGTCATCTTCTCGATGTCAGAAGCTTCTACTGCAATGTGATTTTCATCAAGCATGTGAAGTTCATTTGCAATAGCCCTTGCAGTACGGATGTTGTCTCCGGTGAGCATTTTGACTTCAATTCCTGCACTCTGGCAGTTACGGATGGATTCATAAACATCCGGGCTCAGCGGGTCTGAGATTACAGCAAATCCATCGTAGACCAGTTCCTGCTCTACCTCTTCCTGCGACTCTCCATGATATCCTTCCAGCTCTTTGTGTGCGAATGCAAGCAGACGACCCGCTTTGCTCTGGAATTCTTCCATCAGGCGGAAATTCTTTTCTTTTTCTTCATCAGAAATCCCACTGCATAGTGAAAGGATTTTCTCCGGATTTCCTTTTACATAGAGAATTTCTTTGTCGTTTTCACGGACGATGGTGCTCATGTCTTTATTCTGTGAGGAGAACGGGAACACACGTGTCACATCGGCTTCATGACGAAGTTTCTGATAATCCACACCTGCTTTTGCAGCTGCTGCAAGCAGGGAACATTCTGTAGGATTTCCGATAAAGGACCAGTTTCCGTCCTCCATGGAAATGTTGGCATTGCTGTTGATACAATAGTTTTTGAGAAGGATTTCGGCTTTCAGCGCTTCCGGCTCGATGAGTTCTCCGCCTGTATAAATTTTCTGAACAGTCATCTTGTTTTCGGTAAGTGTACCGGTCTTATCGGAGCAAATGATATTGACGCATCCAATCGTCTCACAGGCGATCATCTTCTTCACCAGTGCGTTTTCTCCGGACATTTTGATAATATTCAATGCCAGTGAAACAGCTACGATCGTCGGAAGTCCTTCCGGAACAGCCGCAACGATCAGGACGATACTTGTAATAAACGCATCTGATACCGTATCCAGATTTAACTGTCCGTTCATCACAAACTGGATCACTTCGATGGCAAAAACGATGGCTGCTGCCGAAGTACCGAGTACCGTAATCTGTTTCCCGAGTTTGTCCAACTTTTCCTGAAGCGGAGTCGTTGTTTTTTCAATTGAGGAAAGTTCCTGTGCGATCTGACCAAACTCAGTATTATTACCGACACCTGTCACCAGCATCTGACCGTTTCCTGCAGATACGAAACAGCCGGAATACAGCATGTTTGCACGCTCGGCAACCGGTGTCGTCTCCTGACAGACAGCCTCGGAGTCTTTGTTTACCGGAAGACTTTCTCCGGTAAGGGCAGATTCGTCAACCTTCAGTTCATTACTTTCCAGAAGTCGTCCGTCCGCGACGATCTTGTCACCGGTCTCGACCATGACAATGTCACCAACTACGATTTCTTTCTGGGTGACCAGCTGTGGTTCCCCGTTACGGATGACCTTGATCAGTGTGTCCTCGTTGATTTTATTTAATGCTTCAAATGCTTTGGCGCTCTTTCCTTCTGTGATGATCGTGATCACAACTGAAAGTGCGATGGCTGCAAAGATTCCGACACACTCAAGGAAGTTGTATTCTCCACCTGTGAAATAGCGGGTGATGTTGACTACCAGTGTGATGATTGCAGCGAAGATCAGCATGACCAGCATTGGCTCGGTGGATGCATCCCAGATTCTTTTTGCCAGAGATTCATGGCTCTGACGCACAAAAGAGTTGGTGCCATAGGTGCTGCGGGATTTTTCTACCTGCTCCGGTGTCAGACCTTTTTCACTGTCTGTTCCGGTCTTTGCAAGAAGTTCTTCCCGAGACATCATAAATGCATCTTTCATAATTCTCCTCCTGTTTTTATTCGAGAGATCAGATGGCTTTCTTTATTCCGGAAGAATAACATAAAAAACGAGACTCCATGTACAGCAAATAAAATGCTACTGTTTACAGTAACTTTGCCATACATGAGTCTCGTTATTTAAGACAAGCCAGACCGCACGGTCAGGATGTTGACTTGCCACGCTATGCGCCACTACTCCCTCATATAGTATATATGATTGATTCCTGTTGATTTAATCATACATACGCGTGGTTAGTCAAGCAAAACTTCATCAAAATTAACATTTTTCAATTCGTTGCTGCCTGTCATTCTCTCTTTTTTATCCGATCAGGTTCGCAAGATCCTCTTCTACTGTCCCGATTCCGCTGATTCCAAAATTGTCCACCAGGATCTTTGCCACATTCGGAGAAAGAAACGCCGGCAGTGTCGGTCCGAGATGGATGTTTTTGACACCGAGTGAAAGAAGTGCCAGAAGAACAATAACCGCTTTCTGTTCATACCATGCGATATTGTAGACGATCGGAAGCTCATTGATATCATTCAGTTCAAAAATTTCTTTCAGTTTCAGTGCAATAACAGCAAGTGAATAAGAATCGTTACACTGTCCTGCATCCAGGACACGCGGAATGCCGCCGATATCTCCGAGATTCAGCTTATTGTATTTATATTTTGCACATCCCGCAGTAAGAATCACCGTATCGTTCGGCAGTCCTTTTGCAAAATCGGTATAATAATTTCTGGACTTTGCACGACCATCACAGCCTGCCATTACGACAAATTTTCGGATTGCTCCGGATTTTACCGCTTCTACGATCTTGTCAGCCAGTGCGAATACCTGTGCGTGTGCAAAACCACCGACGATTTCACCGTGTTCGATTTCTTCCGGTGCCTGACACTGCTTCGCCTGTTTGATGATTGCCGAAAAATCTTTTTCTTCTCCGACACCTCCCGGAATATGTGTGCATCCCGGATAAGAAGCCGCACCTGTCGTGTACATACGGTCTTTGTAGCTGTCCTTCGGTGGAACGATGCAGTTCGTTGTCATCAGGATCGGTCCGTGGAAACTCTCAAACTCCTCTTTCTGTTTCCACCATGCATTTCCATAGTTTCCGATAAAGTTCGGATATTTCTTGAATGCCGGATAATAATGTGCCGGAAGCATCTCTGAATGAGTGTAGACATCCACACCGGTTCCCTGTGTCTGCTCAAGAAGCATTTCCAGATCATGCAGGTCATGTCCGGAAACAAGGATACCCGGATT
Organism: uncultured Blautia sp.; assembly: GCA_934371915.1. Classification (GTDB taxonomy): domain Bacteria; phylum Bacillota; class Clostridia; order Lachnospirales; family Lachnospiraceae; genus Blautia_A. Next base: position 12,456 of record CAKROE010000037.1, read on the forward strand.
TTTGCCGACTCCGATGTTCACCTTTGTGATCTCAGGATTTCCGTAGGCTGCTGTATTTGCCCGGTCGAGAAGCTCCATCACACGCACACCGAAATTTCCTGTCTCAAGTGTCAGTGAAGTAAGTTCTTCTGCAGAAAGGGAATCATCCAGTGTTGCCGCAAGTGTTTTCTGGAGAAATGCATCGATCTCCTCATCCGTATGTGCAAGCGCTGCTGCGTGTTTTGCATACGCTGCCAGTCCTTTCAGTCCGTAGGTGATCAGTTCACGAAGGCTTCGGATATCTTCGTTTTCTGTAGAAAGAATGCCCACACGGGACGCTTTTTCTGCAAAAGTATCTTCTGCGCCGTTCCAGAATGCTGCTTCCGGAAGATCATCCCTGTTTTCAATTTTTTTCAGAAGTTCTTCTTTGATCTCCAGTGTTTCTTTGATTCGTATAATAATAGACTCTTTGTCAAAATTGGCATTGGTGATCGTTGTAAACAGGTTTACGATAATCATGTGATTGACATTTTTATCAATCTTTTTTCCTTCACTTCGAAGCTGTGTCGTGACTGCTGAAAGACCTTTCGTCACATAGACAAGCAGATCCTGCATAGCTGCGACATCCGGTTTCTTTCCGCACACCCCTGACACCGTGCATCCACTGCATCCTGCTGTTTCCTGGCACTGAAAGCAAAACATCTTATTTTCTTTTTTATCCATGGTTAAACCTCCTTATGGTTTCTCTGTATAGTTTCTTTGTAAAGCCAATATAATATACATTCCGCCATAAAGATGTGGTTATAACCACATACATAAATTTAATTCTCAGTCAAAAAATTCAATTCCGATCAGCGTCAGTCCGTGTGCCGGCGCGGTCGGTCCGGATACAGAACGGTCACAGGCATCAAGGATCTTCTTCACACGTTCCGGTGGATACTGTCCGTTTCCAACCTGGATCAGTGTTCCGGCAATGATGCGAACCATATTGTAAAGGAATCCTTCTCCCTTTACACGGATCGTCACAATGTCACCGTCTCTCCACACATCAATTCCCGTAATGGTACGGACTGTAGATTTTACCTGTGCACCGGTTCCGCAGAAACTTGCAAAATCATGTCGTCCGATCAGATAAGAGGTTGCTTCGCGCATCTTATCTACATCGAGTTTGTAATGATAAAAATAAGAATACAAACGCTCCGTCGGCACCGGAAATTTGCGGTTCAGAATCCGGTATTCATATGTTTTTTCGCTGTCGCAGTATCTCGGATGAAAATCCGGTTCCACTTCTTCAGATAGCTGAATACGGATATCTTCCGGCAGTCTCTGATTCAGTGCATAGGAAATCTTTTCTCCCGGAATGCGTGTATTCGTATCAAACACAGCTACATTTCCGAGGGCATGAACACCGGCGTCGGTACGGCTTGCACCCATGATCTCAATCTTCTCTCCAAGCAGATCAGTGAGTGCATCGTTAAGCACACCCTGAATCGTGATACCGTTTGGCTGAATCTGCCAGCCACTGTAATTCGTTCCGTCATAGGCAACAACAAGTCCAACTCTTTTCATCTTATCCTCCATCTATGGTAAAAATGGCTCTCGCCTTTTACAGCAAGAACCATCCTTCTTATAACCCGGCCACGCGAAATCCGATCGCAATTGCAAGATATGCAAACAGGATCAGGTATGCAATATGGTCGCGTTTCTTATATTTCAGCGGTTTCATCTGGGTACGGTCATCTCCCCCGTGATAACACCGCGCTTCCATCGCCATTGCAAGATCGTTCGCACGGCGGAAAGCAGAAATAAACAGCGGCACCAGAAGCGGCACCATGTTTTTTACTTTCTGGATCAGATTTCCGTTTTCAAAATCTGCACCTCGCGCGATCTGTGCTTTCATGATCTTGTCCGTTTCTTCCAGAAGAATAGGAATAAAACGAAGTGCGATCGACATCATCATCGCGATCTCATGTACCGGGACATGGATCTTATTCAGCGGACGAAGGCTTTTTTCCAGTCCGTCAGTCAGCTGATTCGGGGTAGTCGTCAGTGTCATAAGTGAAGAGCCGATTACCAGATAGATCAGTCGGATTGCCATGCGGACTGCCATGGAAATACCTTCTTTTGTGATCTTGAAGATTCCAAGCGTAACAATCGCCTCACCCGGTGTCAGAAGAATATTAAACACCATCGTGATCAGCAGGATCATAAAGATTGCTTTCAGTCCCTTGAAGATAAACTTCACCGGAACTGTGGAAATCAGGATCATTCCTGCCAGAAATACGGTTGCTACCGCATATCCGACTACAGTGTGAAATAAAAATACCGATATAATAAAGATCAGTGTGCCGGCAAGTTTTGTTCGTGGATCCAGCTTATGGATCGGAGACTTTGCCGGATAATACTGTCCGATCGTAATATCTCTAATCATTCAGAACCCCTCCTTTCAGTAAAGGAGAGTTCATTTCCTTAAGCGCACGCAGGATGTCCGCTCTCGCTTCCTCAACAGTTGTGTCAGAAGGATCTACCGGAAGTCCTTTTTCTTTCAAAGCATGCATGATATAGGTGATCTGCGGTGCAGCAAGTCCCATCTCTTCCAGCTCTTTGTAATGCGCAAAAACCTTTTTCGGAGTATCGTCAAATGCGATCTTACCGTGATTTACCACGATCAGACGCTCTACATATTTCGCAACGTCTTCCATGCTGTGTGAAACCAGAATGATCGTGATTCCACGGACTTTATGAAGTTCTGCGATCTGGTCAAGGATCTCATCCCTTCCCTTCGGATCAAGTCCTGCGGTCGGCTCATCCAGAATCAGGATCTTCGGATTCATTGCGAGAACACCGGCGATCGCCACACGCTTTTTCTGTCCGCCGGACAGATCAAATGGAGACTTGCCGAAATTTTTTTCTTTGAAACCGACCTGAAGGAGTGCTTTTCTCGCTTCTTTCTCTGCTTCTTCTCTGCTTTTGCCCTGATTCATCGGTCCGTAGCAGACATCCGAAAGAACATCGCTCTCAAAAAGCTGATGTTCCGGATACTGGAAAACAAGTCCGACTTCACTTCGAAGTGCTCTTCTGTTGTAGTTTTCTGCCCAGACATCCTCACCATTGTATGATACTGTGCCGGAAGTCGGCCGGATCAGTGCATTCAGATGCTGGATCAGTGTAGATTTCCCGCTCCCTGTGTGTCCGATCACACCGATAAACTGTCCATCCGGAATGTTCAGATTAATGTCCTTCAGTGCATGGATCTCATAAGAAGTTCCAGGGCTGTATGTGTAAGTTACGTTTTTCAGTTCTATTGACATAAGGCATTTACCAACTCTTCCGTAGTAAGGATTCCATCCGGAATGTCTACACCGGACTGTTTCAGTTCATGTGCAAGCAGCGTTACCTGCGGCACATCCAGACGATATTTCTTCAGTGTCTCTACCTGTGAAAAGATCTCCTTCGGAGTTCCCTCCATCACGACATGACCGCCATCCATGACAACCACACGATCGGCATCGATCACTTCTTCCATGTAATGTGTGATCAGAACGACCGTCACATTTTCCTGACTGTTCAGCTGATGTACCGCTTCCAGTACTTCTTTTCGTCCGTTCGGATCCAGCATGGCAGTCGGTTCATCCAGAACGATACACTGCGGACGCATCGCCATGACACCGGCGATTGCCACACGCTGTTTCTGTCCTCCGGAAAGTTTGTTCGGTGAATGGTGACGATATGCGGTCATTCCAGTCTTTGCAAGGCTTTCATCCACACGTTTCCAGATATCTCCGGTAGATATCCCCATATTTTCCGGTCCGAATCCCACATCTTCCTCAACTACGGTACCGATGATCTGGTTATCCGGATTCTGGAATACCATACCGGCTTTCTGCCGTACTTTCCAGAGTTCCGGCTCTTTCGACGTATCGATTCCATCAATCCAGATGGTTCCCTCTGTCGGGATCAATAACGCATTAATGTGTTTTGCAAAAGTAGATTTGCCGGATCCATTATGTCCAAGCACTGCAACAAATTCACCCGGCTGAATATCAAGATCAACACCGTCAACCGCTCTCTGCGTATCTTCTACATTTCCGTCTTCATCATATCTTAAATAGTCAAATGCAAGTTTTGCCGCTTTGATGATTCCCATCTTTTTAGTCCTTTCAGGCTTCCTCGGAAGGTTCGCCACCGGTCAGAGATTCGATCAGATCCCAGATTTCATCTCTTCCCTGCTTTGTCTCAGCAGAATACGGAATCACAGTTGTTCCTTTTCTTAACTGAAGGCCTTCTCTTATCGCCTTCAGATTCTTCTGAACCTGACTGCGTTTCAGTTTATCCAGTTTCGTTGCAATAATGATCGGCTCATAGCCATTATGAAGGATCCATTCATACATCTGTCTGTCATTTGCAGACGGATCATGACGGATATCGATCAGAAGAAAAACGGCTTTGAGATTGTGGGAAGTATGCAGATAATTCTCGATCATCTTTCCCCATTTTTCTTTTTCTGCCGGTGTCACACGGGCATATCCGTATCCCGGAAGATCGACCAGATCCAATTCATCATTGATCTTGTAAAAATTGATCGTCTGTGTCTTGCCCGGCTGCGCACTGGTACGCGCCAGTGCCTTCCGGTTCATCAGACCATTGATCAGTGAAGATTTGCCGACGTTGGATTTGCCGGCAAAAGCCACTTCCGGCAAACCGGTATCCGGAATTTTACTTGTGATTCCGCATACGATATCTAAAACTGCGCTTTTTATAACCATAAAGTCCTCTTTCGATAACTGTTCAAGTCTCTGCAAGTTACTTCTGTCAATTCGCAAGTGCCTCATGGAGCACTTCATTCATATTTTCTACAAAGGAGATTTTCAGTCCGTCAAGGATCTCATCGTCCATCTCCTGAATATCCGGTTTGTTCTGCTTCGGTACAAGTACCTGCCTGATCTTGGCGTATTTGGCTGCAAGAAGTTTTTCTTTCAGTCCGCCGATCGGAAGTACATGACCACGGAGTGTGATTTCACCGGTCATTGCCACATCTGCGCGCACTTCTCTTCCGATGATCGCAGAAAGCATCGCTGTCGCCATGGTAATACCCGCAGAAGGTCCGTCTTTCGGAACTGCACCTTCCGGAATATGTACGTGAATATCATTTTCCTGGAAAAACTCCGGCGAAATATCATAATCGGATGCTACAGAACGGATGTAAGAAATGCCTGCCTGAGCAGATTCTTTCATAACATCTCCGAGCTGTCCGGTAAGCACAAGTTCTCCCTTGCCCGGCATGACATTGACCTCAATCTGAAGTGTATCACCACCGACCTGTGTCCATGCAAGGCCTCTCGCAATTCCGACTTCGTCTTTCTTATTTGCCATCAGATAACTGTATCTGGCCTTGCCGAGAAAATCTTCAAGATTTTTGCCTTTGACCGTGATCTTCTTCTGATCATTTTCCATGATCTCACGTGCCGCCTTACGGCAGATCTGACCGATCTTACGCTCCAATCCACGCACACCTGCCTCACGGGTGTAGAGTGTGATGATCTTGCGGAGTGCAGACGGCTGGATCGTCAGTGCTCCTTTCGGAATACCGTTTACTTCCAGCTGTTTCGGAATCAGATGCTCTTTCGCAATGTGTTCTTTTTCATTTTCAGTGTAACCGGAGATCTCGATGACTTCCATACGGTCAAGAAGCGGTCTCGGAATACTGTCCATATCATTTGCGGTCGCAATAAATAATACTTCGGAAAGATCCTGAGGAACCTCTACATAATGGTCATTGAAACGGTTGTTCTGCTCCGGATCGAGCACTTCGAGAAGTGCTGCCGAAGTATCACCTTTATAGTCACTGCTTGTCTTATCGATCTCATCAAGAAGCATCAGCGGATTGCTGACACCTGCCTGTGAAAGTGCTTCCGTGATACGTCCCGGCATTGCACCTACATAAGTCTTTCTGTGGCCGCGGATCTCCGCCTCATCACGGACACCGCCGAGACAGATACGGACGTATTTTTTATTCAATGCCTCTGCTACAGACTTCGCGATGGAGGTCTTACCTGTTCCCGGAGGGCCTACAAGACAGAGGATCGGACTCTTGCCGCCACCTGTCAGCTTACGGACAGCAAGGAATTCCATAATGCGTTCCTTAACATCTTTGAGTCCGTAATGTCCCTCCTCGAGAATCTCCCAGGCTTTCTTCAGATCTGTGGAATCTTCGGACTTTTTGTCCCATGGGAGAGCAAGAAGTGTCTCGATATAAGTACTCAGCACACTGCTTTCTGCCGCACTGCTGTTCATACTCTTAAACCGGTCAATTTCTTTGTTCAGTTTGTCTTTGACTTCCTGAGAAGCCTGAAGTTCGCTGACTTTTTTACGGTATTCTTCTGCGATATCACTGGTACTTTCCTCGCCCAGTTCTTCACGGATAATTTTAAGCTGCTCTCTCAGAATATACTCTCTCTGGTTCTTATCCACACGGGATTTAAGCTTGCGCTGCAGATCGTGACCGACCTGGAACACTTCGATCTCATTTGTGAGAATTGCAGCAAGTACCTCATAGCGGTCTTCAAGGCTGACTGCCTCGAGGATTTTCTGTTTGTTCTGATAACTCAGCGGAACATTTACCGAGACCTGTGTGATCAGCTGATCGATATCCTCAATGTTCAGGATTTTTGCTGCCAGCTCTTTGCTGATTTTTCCGCTTTCCATGCAATATCTCTGAAAAAGTTCCTGAATACTCCGAAACATTGCTTCGTTCAGAGATTTCGTATATTTCGTACTGTCAGGCTCAAAAAGTGCCGTCTCTGCTTTCAGAAACGGCTCCTCCTGATCAAGACTTAGAAGTTCTGCACGTTCAATTCCTTCTACCAGCACTCTGAGCAGATCCTGCGGAAGTTTTACTACCTGCTTGATGTAGGCAACAGTTCCCACCTGATACAGATCTGATAACTTCGGAGATTCTATCTCAGGATCCTTCTGTGTGACCAGAAAAATCTTCTGATCATGAAGCATTGCCGCCTCTATCGCTTTGATCGAACGTTCTCTGCTCACATCAAAGTGTACGATCATTTCCGGAAGGATCGTTGTGCCGCGCAGAGCGATTGCCGGAAGAATGCTGATTGGCTGTTTCATCTATTTTCAATCCCTTCTTTAGGCCGTCTCCGGCTTTCCTGTCTTTCTGGAACGGGAATTTCTTCTTGTGGTATTTTGCTGCATGGCAGGCTGTTCCCCATGAACCACTTCCGGTTCTCCGGTCCCGTCTACTGCATCTTTTGTGATGATGCACTTACATATCGTATTGTCGGAAGGAGTACGGTACATCAGATCCATCAGAGATTTCTCCATGATGGAACGAAGTCCTCTGGCACCGGTCTTACGCTCCAGAGATTTTCTTGCTACTTCTTTGAGGGCATCTTCCTCAAATTCAAGCTCTACTCCATCCAGCTCGAATAATTTGTGATACTGTTTGGTCAGAGAGTTCTTAGGCTCTTTAAGGATACGGATCAGTGCTTCCTCATCCAGTCCATCTAAAGTAACTACGATCGGAACACGACCGATAAACTCCGGAATCAGGCCATATTTGATAAAGTCTTCCGGCATAACGTCCTTCAGGACTTCTCCGATGTTTCTTTCTTCCTGTACAGAAACATCTGCACCGAATCCGATGGACTTGGTGTCCTGACGTGCTTCAATCGTCTTTTCGATACCGTCAAATGCACCACCGCAGATAAACAGGATGTTGGTGGTATCAATCTGGATAAATTCCTGATGCGGATGTTTACGTCCACCCTGCGGCGGAACGCTTGCAACTGTACCTTCAAGGATTTTCAGAAGTGCCTGCTGTACACCTTCACCGGATACATCTCTGGTGATAGATGCATTTTCGGATTTACGTGTGATCTTGTCGATCTCATCGATGTAGATGATACCGTACTGCGCACGTTCGATGTCATAATCTGCTGCCTGAATGATCTTCAGAAGAATGTTCTCAACATCCTCGCCGACATAACCTGCTTCGGTAAGTGTGGTTGCATCTGCGATTGCAAAAGGTACATTCAGAAGTCTGGCAAGTGTCTGCGCAAGCAGTGTTTTACCGGAACCTGTCGGTCCGAGCATCAGAATGTTGCTTTTCTGTAACTCCACATCCAGATTTCTGGATGCTGTAATTCTCTTGTAATGATTATATACAGCCACAGACAGAGCTTTCTTTGCTTCGTCCTGTCCAATGACATAATCGTCCAGGATCTTATGGATCTCCTCAGGTTTTAAAAGGTTGATGTCTGAATCATAAACATCCTCCGTATCATACTGAGCCAGTTCCTCTTCCATAATTTCCGAGCAGATACCAATGCATTCGTCACAGATAAAAACACCATCCGGTCCTGCGATCAGCTTGCGTACCTGATCCTCAGATTTGTGACAAAAAGAGCATCTGACTTTTCCTTCTCTCATTTTTTCTGCCATAAATAGTTCTCGTTTCCTTTCAGTTTGATATGGCACAAAAGGAACCCCCTGAAAAGAGGTTCCTTCTGTCTGCTTTATTTATGCTCGACAACACCATCGATCAGTCCGTATGCCTTTGCTTCTTCAGCAGTCATATAATTATCGCGGTCTGTGTCTTTTTCCACTACTTCATAAGGCTGGCCAGTGTTCTCTGCCAGAATTTCATTCAATGTCCGTTTGGTCTGGGCAATGTGATCTGCTACGATCTGGATCTCAGTTGCCTGACCCTGGGCACCGCCTGACGGCTGATGAATCATGATGGTAGAGTGCGGCAGGGCAAATCTCTTTCCCTTGGTTCCGCCTGCCAGAAGAAAAGCACCCATGCTG
>CAKROE010000038.1 GCA_934371915.1 uncultured Blautia sp.
GTGCGAGAACATCAAGTGAGTCACGATCGCTTTTTCCAGTCATGGGCTTTAATGGGAGGACGGTGGAATGCGCTTGAGTACGAACGTTTGCAGCAAGTCGTCAACTTTCAGCGTCGCTATCCAGTCCTACTCAAGATTGTCAACCGAATGGGGCGCACGGCCGATGCCTTGGGCAAGAAGAATATCGGACACACGACAGGCGCAGCTGAGCGAATGGAACACGCCTCTCACAGTGACATTACAGGTATTAGCATGGGGCGTGACTTAAACGCCCTCTTGCCTCACGAATGGGCTATCTATTCCGACCCCAATATGGAGGACCTCTTCTTACAACGATACGTTACCAGTCGTCTCCAAACGTTTGGCTACGAAAGTCACGCGATGAATGCCGCGCGCAATCTGCATAAGAAGCCCGCCCGTCCTCTAGGTCCTATGATCGTATGTGTCGACCTTTCGGGCAGTATGATGGGCGAACCTTGTCAAGTGGCGCTTTCGTTGATGATGCAACTGTGCGAATTGTGTATGCAAAAGCACAGACGTTGTTTCTTAATCGCCTTTTCAGTGGCTGCACAGCCTATCGACGTGTTGACAGATCGCACACAATTATTGCAGTTCTTTAATCGCAAGGCGAGTGGCAGCACAGATGCGCACCACATGATGAACACGATGTTTCAGCTCTTAAAGTCGAACGCCCAATACGCTGGTGCAGACGTGCTATGGGTGACGGATTTTCGCATTCCATTGCCTGAACGAGAATATTTCATCGAAATGGAGCGCCTGCAGCAAGACGGCACGCGCTTCTACGGCCTTCAATTAGGCATAGCCGAAAATCGTTGGGCCTCTCACTTCGACGAACTCTTCAAGATAGAAGACGTGAAGATGTTAGCCTAAATACGCGAGTTCGGGATAAGAAGCGCAAAAATAAATAGGGCAAACGAGCAAAAAAGTTCGTTGTGTAAAAAGTTTCCGCAGCATAATTTTTTATGGCATTGCGGTGGGCGGGGTACGATGAAATGTACATTATTTGGTGAATATTTGTATTTTTCTTTCGTCTTTCTTGCATCAAGTATTAAAATATCGTACATTTGGAGCGTTCATTTTATTAACTTTAAAAGTTGCGCCCGACACGGATTAGGGAAAGGAAATGAAAAAATATTTTGCACATAGTGTTATGCTTATTTTTTGTTTTATAGTCAGCATATTAGCAGGATTCTCACAAAATAGTGCTACAATAAAATTTGAATATGAAAACGCGTTTAAGCGTTCATATGGCTCAAATAAAGCATATATAGTACTATCTCGAGTTAATCCGAATACGTCCTATAACTCATTTGACGTTGTTACCATTAGTAGTAAAGTAACAACTACATCAACTAGATACAAAAACAAGAAGAAAATACCTGTTATTTTGCAGCAAATCTCTGAGATTGATTGTGACACTTTAGAAATCTGTCATCAACGTTATATAAAAAACAGTGAGATTAAAATTGAAAAGATTCCTACATACTACATAATAGGTAAAGGACGATTAATCAAGAAGTTTTCACCAAACAAGAACTCTGATCCTAACGTAGAAGATTTTGGGACATGTTATGACACAAAATGGTCTAGAAAATATATGAGGCAGGAAATCACTAAGGAGTTTTTTGAATATCTTTTAAATAGATGTCCAAAAAAATTTGTTAAAGTAGAACGTAATTCAAGTGATGTTCATAACTTAGACAAAGATAATGAACCTAGTGTAATCAGTCGTATTCTATTAGGAATCTAAGCCACCCTTTTGGGCGACTACTTTCTTTCAGCCGCCATGCACACAGGCTCTCTTGCTATGCGTATGGCGGCTTTTTAGTGGACTTTTTCTTTTCTCATGGCTACATTACCATCCTTTGATATTGTCCAAATAGGGTGATGTTGGCACCTTGAATGCTTTCGATACGCTATATATTGGCTGTGAAAAGTTTCCGCAGCATGATTTTTATGGCGTTTCGGTTGGTGGAGTACAATGAAATGTATATTTTTGGGTAAATATTTGTATTTTTCTTGCGTTTTTGTTGTATTTAGTGTTAAAAAGTCGTACATTTGGAACGTTCATTTTATTAACTATTAAAAGTTGCGCCCGACACGGATTAAGGGATAAAAGTATGTTTAAGTTATTAAAAATATGGCTATGTATTTTAGCTTTCAATTGTGTTTCTAACAATTGTATTGCTCAAATAAAGATTAACTCTGCATATTCCATTGATTTTGGTAAAGTCCTGATAACGGGAGAAGCTATTGAAAAGGAAATTGAATACGAAAATATTGGTTCTGAAGCAATATCTATTGTTGATATTCACGCAAGTGCTGGTACTGTATCTGCGGACTTTTCAAAAAAAACTTTGATGCCTAAAGAGAAGGCAGTGTTTACTATAAAACTTAAATCTGGTTATGGTGTTACTATTGGTAAACATCGTGTTATGCTTACTATAATGACCTCAGATAAGCAGTTTAAAAGGCTCCAAGTTCTCTATAATATGTCCGATGAAATTGCTCCTAGGGAAAAAAGAGGAGATATCTATCTTACATACGTAAATGGGAAATATGGAATAGAAAATTTAAATGGTAAAAAGATTATAGAGAATAAGTACAAAACTATAGTAATAATGCATGATTATTACTGCTGTAGGACTGCTAATAACTATGAAGTATTAGACAAAAATGGAAAGCTATGCTATTCATTTATTGCTGATAGTTTTAGTTTTATTCCAGAAGGTAATTTTATGATTAGAGAAAAAGGTGAGTATGATGCCATATACGGTCTTGACGGAAAGTGCATAGAACCCTTTAGTAAGAAACTTCACATAAAACAATCTCGTATTACTAATGACGCTTATTTTGGTAAATATCTCAAAGCAAATACGGATGATAACTTCGGAGTTATCATAAATTGTAAAGGGAAAGAAGTCTTTCGATTTAAATACCCACAAATTAGAGGGGTAGAAATAGAAAAAGATTTTACTCCATTCTATATAGATGGACGTTTCTTTGTCGTAATTGATGGTTGTAATTTTGCCCGATTTAAAGATTTATTTGTTTTAAATATCTTTATAGATATTACAGGAAAAGTTGCGCAAACTTTACTTTCTGCTGGATATGTACATATAAATCCCTTCACGCGCAAATTATCTACATATTGCTACCTTGAAAAGGGAAAACCTAAACAATATAATCTTAGTACTTTTTCTTTAGAAAAGTTCTATGAAGATGAAAAGAATCTATACGTGAAACAAGAATATACGGCATTGGATATAGGTGCTTTACAGAAAAGCAGCAATCCATTATTAAAGTAATTTTTTGACTACACAAAGCCCTCCCTTTCGGGTACTCCTTTCTTTCAGCCGCCTACTCTATTGCTCTCTTGCTATGCGTTGGGCGGCTTTTTCTTTGGCTTGGCACGCGCTTCGAGAGCACTCGACTCAGCAGCAGTTTCGGGTGGCTACATTTCGGTGGTGGGCGCAGCAGGCTTATTCTCCATCCCGTGACACAGCAGAAGCAATTACCCGAGATGTTCTTTTTGCCCTGTGCGCTTTGTAGGAAGGGATAACGCATGGGCTTAGGTTGGGCTTTTACAGTAAACACGACTCTCATTACCGCCTTTTGATACGGTCCAGATGAGGTGGTATTGGTATCTTGCCACTCGTAATAAGGATAAGTTTTCGCTTTCCCCTATTTTCTTAGATTTTACCGCTGAACGATATATTACCACCGGTAGCAGAACTTGTATACGATGTCGGGCATGTTCTCAGCTGGCTCTTGGGCGATAGCACCTTCTTCTTCGCTTGCCCCGATTGTTACGCAGCGCACCACCTTCGCGTTTATATTCAAGTATTGCGGTCCGCTAAAACTCAAAAAGAACATAGAAATCCTATCCGCAATGCCCATAAATAGGTGTTGCGGATGATTTTTTTGAAAAAGTAAGCCCCTTAGTCAAATAAAGAAGGTTCTGGAGGACCTTCCTTTGCCTCTTCAAGCATCTTCCCCCAATCTTTTTCTGGTTCTTCAAGAAAAGTATAGCAGTTCACATAGTACATGAGCATAATTCTTACCATTGTTGCCAGTCCAGAAAAACTCAATGAGCGTTTAATGCGTTTCTGTATGATCATTAAAAGCAGATTTGCAATAAAAGTAACCCAAATCTGGATTTTTATGGCATTGGGCTCTCTCCGTAGAAATATCTTCTAAGAAAATTCTGCTTCTGTTGCTTGAAAAGAAGCTCTATCTCCCACCTTTTGCGGTATATGGTGATAATTTCTTCGGAAAGCATGTCCATATCGTTAGTAAGTAGCGATATCAATTTGGGCTTTTTCTTCTTGAGGTCAACATATGTGATAATCCTTGCCTTGTGCTTAATTTCTCCTGTTCCCTTTATATGCTTTGTCTTTCTTGCATAAGTCCATTTTGATCCATATACATTGTGTCTGAGAATGTATTATAGACAAGATTCTTCTTCATCTTTGTGACATATATGTTGGAAAACAATGATATGGTGGTTGAATCTATGATTTGCAGGCGATTAAGTCAGGATGGCACCTGGCGTTTTCAACTGTCCGAGGAAAGTTCGTCTTTGTAACGTGCATATAAACTGCGGTATGTGCTTTCAAACACGGTTTCTGGTCTACGGGCATTGGTATCAGACAATGTGCTGCGTCTTGGCATCATGTTTATGCCCAGATGTGTCAGTTTACGAGCTACTGGGAACATGGAATCGATTATCTCACGAAGAGAATCGAATCTTTTAATGACTGCATAGAGCATGACAACAAGATGTTGGTAAGCATCAAAGTGCTTTACATAACGTTCTCCTTTCTTTTCACGACTGAATTTGAGAAATTCATGCTTGTCAAGCAAACTAATCAGTTGACCATACATCGGCTGTCCGTTAAAATGTGTACCTTTGTTCATAGTTACTGGAATTATATTTTGCAAAGACCAAGCTACCGTTTCAAAATGGTGCACAAACAAAGCGCAACCAGGACTTGAAATTAATACTGATAGCGAAAAACTTAGATGTTGACATTCGGGAACTAATAGTTCGAACCAAAAAGGAATAATATGACAGGATTAAGTGATAAAGCATTTGCTACAATGGCTGTTTGCGAAGAAACTAAGAGACCATTCGGTATAACCGTGGACTATATTGGTCCTCGGCATTATAAATTTTTATGGGCTTTCAAAATAGATAAGGATAAAGCTCATAGAGAAGGTTACGATGAACACACTGTAACAGGTAGCGTTGAACTTGATTCTGAGTACCCAGGATGTCCTTACTGTGGAAGCAAGCAATTCTATATCTGCGGATGTGGTAAAATCATTTGCTATCACGGTGAAAGAGTTGTAACATGTCCTGCTTGTGGTCAACGAGGAGAAATAACGACTGTAAGTGAAATAAATATTAAAGGTGGTGGTTACTAACCCACACCAACTTATAAAAATAAATGACAGAATTAAGCAAGAACTCAATTGTTTCTTTGGTTGGTGGTGGAACAGCTACCATTGTCAAGGAATTAGGACGAGGTGGACAAGGTATTGTCTATCTTGTGGAAGTTTGTGGCGAAAAGAAAGCCTTAAAATGGTATTTAAATGCTCCTGATGATAAATTTTACCGTAATTTGGAACACAACATCGCTTCAGGTGCTCCTTCTGATGCTTTCTTATGGCCAGAATATCTGACTGAAAAGCAACAAGGAAGTTATGGGTACATCATGAAACTACGTCCGCAGAACTATTACGAGTTTGGTAATTTCTTGTTAGCAAAGGTTTCTTTCAAGTCGTTTACAGCTATGCTGTCAGCAGCTATGAGAATTTGTGATGGCTTTATGATGCTCCACCGTTTTGGTTATAGTTATCAAGACCTAAACGATGGCAACTTTTTCATTGACCCACAAACAGGTGATGTCCTTATTTGTGACAATGACAACGTAATGCCTCAAGGTGAAAAATCTGGTATTATGGGTAAGGCAAGATATATGGCACCAGAAATCGTTGCAGGCGGTATACCTGACAAATATAGCGATAGGTTCTCCCTCTCTGTTATTTTGTTTATGCTATTCTATGCAAATCATCCTTTCGAAGGTGCAAAAGTTGTTGCTTGTCCATGTATGACCGAATCATTCGAGAAAAGATTTTATGGTAGTGAGGCACTATTTATCTACGATCCAACAGATAAGTCTAACTTGCCAGTAAGAGGTATACATCAAAATGTCATAAGAAGATGGCCTGCGTTTCCCAAAATGCTTCGTGATACATTCATTGAAGAATTCAGCAAAGAAAAGTTGCAAAATCCAAGTTCTCGTATGATTGAGCAAAACTGGAAGAAAATCATTTCTACGATTAGAGATAGTCTTGTTGTGTGTCACCACTGTGCAGAAGAAACTTTTGTAAATATCTCTAATACAACAGACAAGTGCATGAATTGTGGTAAAGACGTTGATTTGTCAAAGCGACTTGTTATCAAGAATCGTTCACTTCCTCTGATAAATAAGACATTTATATACGTTGATGAGGACAATACTCCAGATGGTGTAGTTACAACTGATAGTAATGGTTTTATGCTTATCAAAAATGTTTCTACTGAAACATGGACTGTAGAGACACCAAGTGGAAAAATCAAGACCGTTGCTCCGAATGAAATACTTCCTGTGAAAGAAGGATTAAAAATAACATTCCGTGTTCACACTGTGCCATACAAGGCAGAGATTAAAGTTATGTCGAACAATTAAAATTTGAATAATATGTCACTTTTAGATGATGTGGTCAGCGTGCCACGTAGAACCATGACCCTTTTCTTCCTTATTGATACATCAGGAAGTATGATGGGTAACAAAATCGGTGCCGTAAACGACGCTGTAGTAAATGTATTGCCAATGCTTGATGAGATTTCGGCTTCAAATCCTGACGCAGAGATTAAGGTGACAGCCCTTGAATTCTCTAATGGAACAAATTGGCTATACGACGAGCCAAAATTGGCATCCGATTTCAAGTGGCAGGATGTTCAAGCCAACGGCTTGACCTCTCTTGGCGCAGCCTGTGTGGAACTCAACAACAAACTTTCTAGAAATGGATTTATGCAGGCTGCAAGTGGTTCATTCGCACCAGCTATTATTCTTTTGTCAGATGGAGGTCCAACAGATGACTTCCAAAGTGGACTAAACAAGCTGAAGAGTAACAATTGGTTCAAGGCTGCAATCAAAATAGCCATAGCTATAGGTGATGATGCGGACAAAGACGTACTAAAAGACTTCACTGGTTCAATAGAGGCCGTCTTCACTGTTCACAACATTGATGCGCTTAAACAGGTTATTCGTGTAGTAGCGGTAACCTCCTCACAGATTGGAAGTAAGAGTTCTACCGCTGGCGAAACGAGCAAGCAAGAGCAAGTGATCAAGGATGTTACAGAAAATGTTAAAGACATTGATGGCGCACATTCTGAAGCTGCGGCTCCAGAGCCAGCAGCTTCTAACAATTATGATGATTGGGATTAAACAAGATATTTTGAAATTAGATGAAAGATTTACATCACTCATGTCAAGGCGAAAGCCACATCTTATCAAATAAGGTGTGCCAAGATTCGTCTTACAGTTCTACAAGCGACACTATGTCCATTGCAATCGTATGTGATGGACATGGTGGGGCACGCTATTTTAGAAGTGATGTTGGTTCTCGTTTTGCTGTAGATGCAACCAAAGAATGTGTTCAAGCCTTTGTGTCTGAAATAGATGTGAACTTGTTCAAGAATAAACCTTTTACTCAAAAGGAAGCGCTGTCTTCCGAAGCAAGTTCAAATATCTATACAAAAGACACGAATGTTGACAAGGCACTTCGTCAACTGTTCTCTTCAATTATCTATTGTTGGAGAGAAAAAATCACACAACATTCACAAAGCACTCCTTTATCAGAAAAAGAAAAGTCTTCGATAAAAGCAGATTATCTCTCTGATTTTGAAAAAGGCATTGGCATTGAGAAAACGTACGGTTGCACATTGATGTGCTACGTATACACAGCACATTTCTGGTTTGCCTTTCATATTGGCGACGGCAAATGTATTGCTTTTGATGATAATGGAACTTGGTTTGAACCCATCCCCTGGGACGAAAAATGTTTCTTAAATAAGACGACGTCACTTTGTGACTCATCAGCCATAGAAGAATTCCGGTACTGCTATAGTGGTGACGGAAATAATCCCGTAGCCGTATTTCTTGGCTCTGATGGAATTGACGATTCCTTTGGTGAAACCGAGAATATGGTAAATTTCTATGTTCAAATTCTCAAACTTATAAACAAAGAGGGGCTTGAAACTGCTGTAGCCAATATTCAAGAGACCTTACCGCAATTAAGTAAAATTGGCAGCAAGGACGATATGTCTATAGCCTGCATCTACGACGAAGAATCTCTTCGAAAAAAAGAGAAACATCTCGTTGGGTGGCAAAAGCGGAATATAGAGAACCAACTATTTGAAACAAACAAACGCATTCTTAAATATAAGGAGGAAATTACGCGTCTTGGCAAATGTGACCTCAGAAATCAGAGGCTAATGATAGATTTTCAATATGCAAAGCAAGATTTATCAAAAGCTTTTGAATTAAAGCACTCACTTGCAAATAAGTGGAATAAAATTTCTGAGGAAATAGATGGAGAATCGTATACACCTTATAATGACGAGATTGGTTGGGAAGAATCATATCTTGTAGAGTCGGAATTAACTGACGCGAATTGCACATCGACGCCCCCTACGAATGAGGCAAAAACAAATGTAAAAGACACTCCTACCGATAATACTAATGAAGCATGTTATGAAAACTCCGAAGAAGATACTGTGACTGGATTAGAAGCCGATGAGACCATTGAGGCTGAAGAGAAGAACATGACCGACATGAAAGATAAGGACAACAATACTGCTGAAAAAGAATGACTTTACATGAAGCTATAAAAAAGTTGGTTGCGCAGTTTGGTGAGAGCATCGTGACCGAAGTGAGGTTGGCCAATTTATTGGCTGACCTCAACGGCTATCAGGACTACCCTGCCATGAAGATGGTATTAAAAGATTTTCTGAAAGCTGGATATGGCAAGAAATTATTTGATATATATTCTAAAGACTCCCAAAATGCCATCAGTAAAAGCGTAGATTTTACTAAAACTTTTGCAAGCGTTTCAAACTACAAAGAAGATTTGATTAGTTATGCATTTGATTGCATACTGTTTGCACTTGGTTGTATTACAACAATCAACGAACCAATGACTAAGGGGTATGACCCTTATACAAAGGGGGATGGTGACATCTTGGACAACTTGGCAAACCAGTTAGCCTCACTTCAAAAGGAATATCTTGACTTGTTGGATAGATTGGCTACTTTACCACAAAATATTTATAAAGATGCACCGGGCTATTATAGCACAGAAGCCTTAAACAAACTCTATGCAGTAGAAGCCAAGATTGCTGTAATCATCAAAGAGACAAACTCTACAGTAAATTTAGACTGGTGTACAAACAAGCGGACAGAAAAACTTGAATATTTCAAGAAGCAAAAAACTGAGGCTGTTGCAAAAGCGCTTGATGAATTGAGATGTCAATATAAAAAATTGCTTGCATCACTTATAATTGTACCGAAGAAGTTTGGTATAAAGCGTTCTGGACACTATGACGATAATGGTGAGAAGGAATTGTCTTCTGTAGAAGATGATATAAAACTCAACTATTACAACATGGGGAAGACCTATGATAATTGGTGCAAAAAAGAGAAGAACAAATATCTTGTAAAATATCATATTGACAACAAGAGCGTTGCACTCCAACTGTTTGCGAAAATAGGTATACCTGCAGCGGTAGTTATTGGAGCGTCAGGTACAGGAATAAGCTATATGACTTCATCAAGCGCTATTGAGCAATTTGAACACACAATAGCCTTGGGTGAGCAACAAGCAACTGCTGGAGAATACGGTAAGGCATTGCAACTCTTTAGCGATGCAAAGAGCAACTATACCGCATCATTCAGAACAGGTCATTATCAAGGTGTTGCTGACGAACATATAAGTTCGAGTGTAAATGATGCTACGCAGTTAAGTGT
This sequence comes from uncultured Blautia sp., assembly GCA_934371915.1. Classification (GTDB taxonomy): domain Bacteria; phylum Bacillota; class Clostridia; order Lachnospirales; family Lachnospiraceae; genus Blautia_A. Next base: position 10,101 of record CAKROE010000038.1, read on the forward strand.
CAAGATGATAGAAGAAGGCAAACTCATAGATGCGAGTACATTGCTTTCATCTTTGCCTCAGAAAGTCATCTCTGAAAACCAACAGTTTTTAGATCAATACAATTCTGCAAAATCAACTTTGGACAAAGCTATAAATGAAGGACTTGACAATCTCATCTCTGATATATCAAGCAATCATGGAAAATTGAGCGGCACGGCAAAACAAAAGTTGAATGAATTGCTGAAGATAAATCCTAATGATTATTGGTTGAACTTCATTAAGAATAAAGAAAAATGAAAAATAAGGCTAAAAAGATAATTCGTAACATTCTGATTGGTGCAGTAGCATCAATCTACAACTCTGATGCACAGGCTGCGGATAATTCTGCAAAACCACTTTTTGAGGGTCTTAATGGAGATGACAAGGAAAGTGCAGTAAGTGCTCTTAAAAATAAAATTATAAGGAATGTTTTACAGATAAAGAAAAATGGTGATACAAAACTAATTGCAGGACACCGTTCACATATGTCACACCGTTCTGGCGGTGGTGGTGGCGGTGGTCACTACTCACATGCTTCTCACTATTCTGGTTATGGTGGTGGAAATTCGAGACATAGTAGCCATTCTTCTCATAGTTCAAGCTCATACGGCACAACCTATTCTGCGCCAAAGCCAGCTCCAAAAACGTACAAAACTTACGATTTGGGAGACAGAACGTTGAAGTCTGGACTATATGGTAATGATGTCTCTAAACTAACATCTTTGCTCGTATCAAAGAAATACATGAGCAGTTCATGGATTACCATGCAAAATGGTTATCCTATTTATAATGCTCGTGTAATTTCAGCGGTAAAACGTTTTCAAAAAGATGCTGGCAAGGCACAGGATGGAGTTATGACGTCATCACTTGCTACAACTCTTGAAAATTGGGATGAAAGTAAGACTACTCTTGTTTTAGGTATAAGAATTCTTGGGTATAATGAGACCGCAGAATTGGCTGGAAACGATGTTAATGAGTTAATCGCTTTATTGCGTAATGCCGGTTTTCCACCAGACCCTTCAAAACTGAAATACAATGATAGTAAGGCTGTGTTCACAAAAGACATAGAAACAGCTGTCAAATTGTTCCAAGCATATAATGGCTTAACTCCTGATGGGAAAGTAGATGAAACTACAATATCAAAACTAAGAACGATAGCAAAATAGCCAAAAATATGGAATTAAAGATAGATAGGAATATATATTCTGATGCTTGTGTATCAAAAGCGATATATAGTCTCTCAAAAGACTATGCTATTAGTCGCAACCTTGAGGGTAATATAGAAAGACTCAATGTTATACCTCTTGGAGAAAAACAAGTACAATGCGATATTGAAGCACAGGTATTTAACACATTAAACGATTATAAGTTAAGACAAGTAATTGAAGACGAAACGCATGACATAAGAACAATTCTTTATGCCAAAGCGTTTGCAGATTTCGATGATATAGATAGTAATGATGAAGTATAAATTATTGCCCTTTACATTCAGTAGGATATCGTCCAAAGAAGTTTTGGTAAACGAATTGGGAGATATGTTGGCTGTACCTGATGGTACCGTCCAAGCTGTTGTTGAACATAAAATAGACACCAAGAGCGATTTATACAAGTCATTGGTTGCAAATTTTTTCTTAACAGAGAGGACTATTCCTACATTGATAGATGTATATGCAGAAAGATTGGCTGAAAAGAAGCGTTTCATGGATGATGGGACTGCTTTGCATATTTTTGTTTTGACATTGCGGTGCAATCAAAACTGTATTTATTGTCAGGCATCAAGTCAAGACGAGCATTGTGCACACAAGTCTATGTCATTTGAAACCATGAAGTATTCTGTAGATTTGATGTTCAAGTCACGTTCTCAATGGTTGACTATGGAGTTCCAAGGAGGTGAACCCTCCCTTGAACCAAAACTTTTGCGCTATGGTATAGAACTTGCTGAAAGAAAAAACGAAACAGAGCATAGACATATGCGCTATGTCCTGTGTACAAACAGCATAAATCTTACAGAAGAGGTTCTTGATATATGCAAAACATACCATGTGCTTATATCCACCTCACTTGATGGTCCGTCATGGTTGCATAACAAAAATCGCGGAAAACAAGATAGTTATGAAAAAGTAACAAAAGGAATTACAAAAGCAAGAGCATATCTCGGAGAAGATCAGGTTGCCGCTTTGATGACAACATCTGAACTTGCTTTGGATTATCCTAAGGAAATAGTTGATGAATATGTAAAACTTGGTTTCCATAGCATTTTTCTTCGTGCTCTTAACCCATACGGACTTGCAAGTGAAAATTCTGATTGGGAACTTTACACTGATAGGTTTATTGAGTTCTACAAACAGGCTTTTGAGCATATCTTGGAACTCAACAAGCAGGGATTTCTTATGATAGAAGAGTTCGCAGCTATTATTCTTCGTAAGATACTTACTCCTTGGTGCACAGGGTTCGTTGATTTACAGTCACCAGCAGGTATTATAAATTCTGTTTTGGTCTATGATTATGACGGATATTTGTACGCTTCTGATGAATCTCGCATGTTGGCAGAAGAAGGCGACTATACTTTCAGAATTGGCAGTGTAAAGGAGCGTTACGAAGACTTGTTGTATAGTAAGAAAGTCCGTTCTTGGTCAAAGTCTTGGTCAAATGAATTATTGGCTGGATGTTCAGACTGTGGTGTTCGTGCCTATTGTGGTGCAGATCCTGTGAGAAACCATTCCACACAAGGGAATTTATATGGTTACCGTCCGACATCGTTATTGTGCAAAAAGAACAAAGCGATTATTGAATATCTCATTTCACTGCTCATAGACAGAAAGGAAGAGGTTACTCAAATATTTAAGACTTGGATAATATGAAACAACGTGATATAGACATAAAATCTAATGATAATACTTTGTTCGTAACAGAGCAATGTAACAATCGTTGTGTCATGTGCTGCCAACCTCCTAAAAGAGTAAACGACATTGATTTGTATTTTGAACAAAATATAGAACGTGTTAAAAACGCTCCCAAGGATCTTCCCGTTATAGGAATTACTGGAGGCGAACCAACTTTGTTAGGAGAAAGATTGATAGATTTGATACTTCTTATCAGACAAGAATTACCCGATACTGATATTCATATTCTTTCAAATGGAAGAAATTTTAAAAACATCAATTATACAAAGCGTATTGTTGAGGCTGGAGAAAACAAACTGATTCTCGGCATTCCATTTCATTCTGATTATGAAGGCGACCATGACATGATAGCAGGAGCAAAAGGAGCATACAATGAAACCATATTGGGATTATACAATATAGCTATGCAGGGTGGAAGTGTTGAACTCCGTATCGTCATGAACAGCCTTAACTATAATCGTTTTTTACCCATGGCTGAATATATACACAAGAACTTGTCATTTGTGGCATGGACAGCTTTTATGGGCATGGAGCGAACTGGTTTGGCTGAAAAGCGAAGTGAAAAAATATGGGTAGAACCATGTGAATATATGTCACAATTAAGTGATGCAGTTCATTTCTTAGATGATTGGCATCACGAAGTTGCCATCTATAATATTCCATTATGTTTGTTACCCAATGATTTGCATGCCTTTGCCAAAAAAAGTATATCCGATTGGAAGAACTATTACCCTGAACTATGCAATGGGTGCTCTGTGAAAGATGATTGTTGTGGACTATTCGCCACATCAAGTAAAGAGTTTTTGAATCTACATACGCTATAAAATGGGAAAATGTAAATATTGCGGCCTAAGTGCAGGTTTATTCTCACACGTTCACAAAGAGTGTGAAGAGAAACATAAGCAAGGAATTGCAACATTACTTGCTTGCCTTAATTCGTACTTCAATGGTGCGGAAGACATGAGTTGTGTGCTTTCACAAATTAAAACTTTGCAAACTAATAACTTCTTGAGTCAAGAAGACATCGAGACCTGTTGCAGCCAAGCCATAAAGCATTATGCCGATGTTGTGAAACTTCCTATCACGAAGCAGCATTTACAAATAGTTGATTCATTCCTTAACAATATAGGAATTCCTCGTACCGCTCTTAACAAAACGGGAGCTTTGGCTGTGCTCGGCAGACGCTTTTATCAAGCTACGCTTATGAGCTATTTTGCTGAAAATGAACCCATGGCTAAAGTAGAAAAGCGTACACAAATTGTTACAAGACTATTGCCTATATCAAGTGATCAAAAAGAATCAGCAGGGCTCAAAGCCCTGGATAAGGCTGCGCACAAATACCTCTCCAATGGTTTGATTACAGATAGTGAACAAGCACATCTTGATGACTTCTCAAAGGCTTTACAACTGCCTGTGAACAATTTACCTGCAAGTTATAAAGGCTCAGACATTGAAAAGATGCAGCAGGCTTCAATTCTACGAAAAATTCAGAATGGCCAGATTCCTTCGCAAAGTAACTTTACCATTCCTATCATGTTGTCTTCAGGTGAATACATTATTTGGCAGTATCCCAATGTTACAATGTATCAAGAAAAAATTACCAAAGAATGGGTGGGAAGAAGCTGTGGTTGGAGTTATAGAGTCTGCAAAGGCGTTTATTACAGAACAGGTAGCTCTAAGGGGCATCCCATAGAACATTCTTCGATGGAGAGTGTAGGTGTCGGTACATTAGTGCTCACAAACAAGAACATTATTTTCTACTCTCCACAGAAATCATTCAAGGTGCCATACAAAAAACTTATAGGTGTTACACCATATTCAGATGGCATGGAGTTGCAAAAAGATGGGGTCAATGCCAAGCGCCAAATATTCCAAGGGTTCGATAGTTGGTTCATCATGAATTTACTATCCGTTATCAATATATAAAAGTCAAAAATATGGAAAATGAACTACATATAACAGCAAGGGTTCCTCAACAGATTCAGAGTTGCGAGGAAACCTTTTTTCCAAATAACGGATATGGAACAATTGAGTTAACTCCTTATGGAGATTATTTGCTCAATACCACTTATATCACAGAAACTGCTGCTCGAAGAACAAACGAGTACAAAAGTGCATACAAGGAGGTTACTGAAAATATGTTTCATGCTTATGAGGAAGAGACGCGTGCATACACATCTCTTCATGAGAATATGCCTTTGGTAGAGTCTGCCGTTAAACTCAAAAAAGACTTGATGACTTTGGCTCCTCAAAAATACGAAAGAGGTCGCTTCACTTTTAGTAAACCCACAAAAGACGACATTGAGAAAGACCTTATAGAAGAGGCAAAGAACATTAACTTTGACATGACAAACACCAATGGTCATGTTGATGAAAAGATGTTTGTGAAAGAGCATGTCAATGAAATGATAGAAATTCGTCAACATGCCTGGCAAGAAGCGTGTGACTTTTTCAATAAGATAGAGGATGCACGTGAGGAAAGAGTAAATGCAAAATTCTATGTTGAGTATAAGACGTTGTACAACAGAGCAAAAGAATACATCGAGGGAAATGAAACCTCTGTAAAGCAAGAACTTTTGAATTTGTGTGGAAAAGTTTCAGTTCCATACAATCTGAGCCTTTCGTTTGCATATAATCAAACAACGCATATATTAGAAACCTCTATAATAGTGGAAGATGGAATTTCTGTTCCCATTTCTAAGGCCGTCATTTTGGCATCTGGAAAGATTTCTATCAAGAATAAATTGGTAAGAGAAACGATTACAGAGAAGACAATCAGTGCGATCAGTTTAACATATTTCCTTGCAGCTCACTTGTTCAATGTATCTCCCAATGTTCTGTATTTACGTCTTTTTTTGTACGAAAGAAACAAACAATCTCCATTACTATGGGTAGAATTTGAACGAGAAAAGTTTTTATGCGTTAACCCCTATAGAGTAAGTGTTGTATCCGACATTCTTAGTTATCCGAATGTATTGGAGTTTAAGAATAGGGCAGATTCAATTGCATTGTGTGCTATGGACAAGGATTCGTTCGATAACAATGTAGCTATGGCTATTCAGCATGCTAATGAAATTCATCCTAAGTATCAATCTTCACATGTAGACTTAAACAATGATATAGCTATTTCTTTTGATGACGTAAGTCTTCCGCTTAAAGTGCACAATATAGTGAATGAAGTTCGTAAGGCAATATCCTTGACGAACAATGACAACAATATTGATGAAGATAGAGATCCTCTATTTCGCCAAGCTGCCGAACTTCTTGTAATACACCAACAAGGTTCTACATCATTGATACAACGCAAATTTTCCATTGGATTTATTCGTGCTACACGACTAATGGATCAATTGGAACATGTAGGAATTATTGGACCGACACGCGGTTCAAAGCCACGAGAAGTACTCGTTTCGGATACTATACAATTGGAGAATATTTTTTCAAAATTAAAATAACAATGCGTTAGTGTAGCTAATATCAACATCGTAATGATAATGCAAAGTAAACAAATAATTTGTATATTGTTGGCACTGCTCATGTGGAATCCTTTAATGCTTCTTCTTTTGACAAAGAGTTGGGGCATTACTGCAATAATTACCATGATTGTGATAGCAATATCATTTATGGTGTCAACATCAGAAAGCCTACGTGTAAAAGTGTGGGCTTTCAATTTGTGTGCTTTGTCGAGCATAGCATTTCATTCAGAATTATTGTTTAGAGAGTTCCTTTCAGACAAGGATATCCCCAATTTATATGAACTTCATGGTAAATACTATTTCAACAAAACTTTTCTTGACAAAGAATTCAGAACCAATGAATATGTAAGTAGTTACAAAACTAATTGTCAAGGATATCGCATAGACAATTTGTCAAATCCCTACGATTCAGTCAAAACCTGCGATTGGCTGTTCATTGGTGACTCTTTTACCCAAGGAGCACAAGTTAATTACAACGATTTATATACAACCCAACTGTTCAGAAACTTTCCAGACAAGATTATTGTAAATGCAGGAATAAGTGGCGCAGGATTGTATGACGAACTGAACTATTTCAAGGATAAAGGCAAAACATTAAAACCTAAGGTCGTCTTTCTACAGATTGGGGCGTTCAACGATTTTTTCAATATCAAAGAACGTTTTGCTACCTTTCAAGACTATTTGATGGAGAAGTCTGATTTATACAGATATTTTGCTTATAACATAGTTTCAACAGATTCTCTTCCTTTGGGCAGATGGACAGAACCGTTCTTCCCATCAAAGAAAGAAAACATTGACTACAACATTCTATTCAAGGAAAAATCTGAAGTCAAGATTGCTGATATGAAAGCATTCAAAACTTGCATCAATGCGTGGAAAAAGGAGGTAGAAAGTATCGGAGCAAAGTTGGTACTATTTCTTATACCATCCAAAGAACAAGTTTCACCTACGCTGTTGAAGGAGGTGATGGATAAATATAGTATCACATCTGCACAATTGGACATGACTGCCCCTAATCGTCTTTTTGAGAACGTCTCAAACGAATTGAACTTGATTCATTATGATTTGACAAAAGGCTTCTGTAAATCAGAAGATTTCCCGTTTTTCAATCAAGATGAGCATTTAAGTATAAGTGGGCATACCATAATAGCTACAGAACTCACAAAACGCTTACAAAACTATTTAAGTGCAACGAATTTACTCAGTGTGAAAAATAGCCATGACAGATATCCTTCGTTTCATGGAGATAATCTTCTTTACCAAAGTCAAGATATAGATGGTGGTTACCTTATATGCAACCAATGCTTAGACGGAACTAACCGGCAAATAATGGTGAAGAGCTATGAAGAGCTTATACATCCCATCATCTCACAAGATGGTAGATATTTGGCATATACAGAAGGTAATCAAGAAAGCAGCGAGACTGATGTGACCGTGCGAGATATAGTCTTGAAAACAGAGCATAGGGTAAATGGGAACAAACTGTATGCTGCTATTCCCATGTTCAATCATCAAGGGACAATGTTAGCATTGCCTATATGGAACCGGAATAAAGCAAATCCTGCCAACATCGCCATCTATAGTCTTGAAAAGAACTGCATAATAAAGACAATACCATCAAAAAGAGAATGTTGGAGACCGATATTCACAAATGATGACAAAAAAGTCTTATACATTCAAAAAGAGAAGTTTTTCAAAATTAAATCCTTTGACTTGGCAACAGGAGCGATTTCTGAGATACTTTCGTTACCATTTGATATATGGGATATTGCACTATCTCCTTCAGGACGCTACATTGTATTTGCTGGAAATAAAGAGGGTAATTGGGACTTGTTCTCCTATTGTTTGAAGACCAAAAAGGTAAGACAGTTGACAAAAACAAAAGGGAACGAATGGGATCCTGCATTTGGAAAATCAGATTCTGATTTGTTCTATGCAGGAACATTTGGCTTTAATGACGGTATTTTTTTCAAGAAGATAGAGTTATGATAAGAAAGTTTACACTACTTTTACTAAGTCTTGCGTGTTATGCATATTTCACGCAATGGGATGTTGTATACTTTCTTCTTTTGGCAATCTTTGTTGTCTGTTCAACCCACATAAATAACGCACCCATCAGAAAGGCTCTTGCATTTGTGACTATCGTCAGCCTCATTGCCGGATTTTTATTTTTTAAGTCTGCCACAATTAGGGGAAATATAATATTAGGGTATTCTGTATTTGCTTTCTGCGGCTTATCCTTCGTTATAGACCAATATAAAACAAGTCAAAGATATGATGTGATAGACATTCTACTTTATCTGTTTTTCTTTCCAAAAATGCTGGCTGGTCCAATTGTACGTGTTAAAGACTTTACAACACAACTTAACAAGAACGCAATGTCTAAGCACCAATTGTATCAAGGCGCAAAACTTCTTATATATGCAAGTTTCCTAAAATTTATTGTTGCTGACTTGGTTTTGAACAATGACATGACAGGAATAGGCTTAAATTTGTTGATGCAAACAATGATATGGGGCATTCGATTTTATCTTGATTTCTATGCATATTCTCTAATCGCTGTCGGTCTTGGACTCTTTGTAGGAGTCAGGTTGCCATACAATTTTAACAATCCATATGGCGCATTGACATTCCGAGATTTATGGCATCGTTGGAACATCACATTGTCTCAATGGCTAAGCAAATATGTCTATATACCACTTGGGGGAAGTAGATGCTCTGCGGCTAACACATATTTGAACATTGTCTTAACATTTGTTGTTAGTGGTCTTTGGCATGGCATAACCTTACCGTTTGTGTTGTGGGGAATTTGTCATGGCACATTAGTTTGCTTGGAACGAATTTACCTCAAATATTCAGGAAAGGCATCACGGAAATGGTCGTACAGATTATTTGTTGTTTTGACAACAATGTTCTTATGGCAACTTTTTCGTCTAACGGATTTGGAACAAATTGCAGACTTTACTGCCCAACTTTGTTCGTTGGCAGCTATCGACAAAAAAACATTGATATATGGTATCTCTGCATTTTTGTTATTATACGCAATAGAAAGACCGATAGTAAAACGGCTGATGCTTGGAAACGAGAACTTGCGATGCTATGTAATTTGCGAAGTGTCGATTCTGTCCATCATGTTGGCTGTATTAGTATTATGCCCACTTCATTATACGTTTAATTTCTTCTATCTAAAATTTTAACATGGTCGTATTAGGTATTTCAGCATATTATCATGATTCTGCCGCAGCATTGATCGTTAACGGCAAAGTAACTGCGGCCATATGTGAAGAACGATTGAGCCGTACTAAACATGATAAATCGTTTCCTAAGAGAGCAATTGCTTTTTGTGTCGAATATAGCGGTATCACATATACAGATATTGACTATGTAGTATTTTATGAGAAGCCATTAAGAAAGTTCGAACGTATCTTAACTACTCATATATTTCATGCGCCCAATGGGTTCAAAACTTTTGTAAAGGCAATGCCGATATGGTTAAAGGAACGCTTGGACATGAAATCAACGATAACGAAATCTCTGAATGAATTGTGCCATCATAGAATCAAATGGGACATACGTTTCGTTGAGCATCATTTGTCGCACGCTGCAATGGCATATTTCACATCGCCATTTGAAAATGCAGCCATTTTAGTTGTTGATGCTGTGGGTGAAAATGCCACCACATCACTATTCAAAGCCATTGATTGCAAGATTGAATGTATCAAACAACAGAGTTTTCCAAATTCTGTAGGATTGCTTTATTCTGCATTTACTTATTATTTAGGATTCCAAGTGAATTCCGATGAATATAAGGTGATGGGATTGGCTCCCTATGGAGACCTTTGTGCAGAACAAACACAACGGTTTATCAACATCATCAAGACTAAACTCGTAAGCATAGGAGATGATGGAAGCATCATTATAAACCAGAAATATTTCACTTTCATGGTTGGTCTCAGAATGGTAGTTGACCACGTGTGGGCAAATTTATTCGGTATTGCTAAAAGAGAAACTGATGCGCCAATAAAGACTGAGCACATGAATCTTGCCGCAGCTATACAATATGTGACAGAGGAAATCTTCTTGAAATTGGCTGCTCATATAAAAGCTTTGACCAAATGCAACAATATTTGCATATCTGGAGGGTGTGCGCTGAATTGTGCCGCAATGGGTAAAATCAAAGCAAGCGGTTTGTTTTCCGGTGTATTCATACCTTTTGCCCCTGGTGATGACGGAGGAGCAATCGGTACGGCGTTGGCTTTTTATGCCCTTGCGTCTGGTAAGAGGTGTATGCCAAATGTCTCCCCATATCAAGGATGCTGCTTTAGGAATGAAGAGGTGGAAAAGACACTAAAGGATGAAAAACTTGAATTCAGTTTTCTCCAAGGAGATAATTTATACGATAAAATTGCAGTTTCATTGTCCCACGGGAATATAATTGGTTGGTTTCAAGGAAGAATGGAATTTGGTCCTCGCGCCTTAGGTAATAGAAGTATTTTGGCAGACCCACGAGACCCTTCAATGAAAGATCGTATAAATGCAAAAGTTAAATACAGGGAAACTTTTAGACCCTTCGCACCTGTAGTAACACAAGATGATGCATCTCGATTCTTTGAAGATTCTAACTCTCCATTTA
>CAKROE010000039.1 GCA_934371915.1 uncultured Blautia sp.
ATAAAATAAACCTCCAAACTGAGTAATTCTATCTTACATCAGTTTGAAGGTTTACACAAACTTTGGGATACTCCCTACTGTCAGGTAACAAAGTATACGAAACTCTTTTCGATATTCTTCAATTAATTCCGGATGTTTCTGAATGATTTGTTTTATGCTTGGAATAAGGTCAGTGATTCCCTGCAAAATTATACTATCATTAACCTTAGATACCTCCGGACAAACATCTGAAACAGCAATAGCTACTTGGTTTTCATAATATATTACATACAGGGGCCATATTGCACACTTAAATGGTTTATTAGTGTCTAACTGACACCCTTTAGAAGTAAGCAATGGACATGTATATTCGCCAATTTCGTTTTTATTCATTTTTAGATAGTAAAGATTATTGCGTAATACGGTTGGAAGATTATAGTTTTTTGAAAGCTCCTGGAATTCCTCTTTTGTGAATCCAGGAGCATCCCATAAATCTTTATCTGTATAACTACAGCAATACTTGCATTGTGCACACGTTTTTCTACTCAAAATATTGGTAATCATTTTTTTATTCCTTCTATTATTTCATTAACGATGATACAATTAAACATGCTACCAAATCTTCATAATTTAATCCCAATTGTTGGAATACATAAAAGTAACTACTATGTAACGTATAATGCGGATTGGTAGAAATGTCTGTAATATACATATTTTGGCCGGCATCTATTCGAAAATCGATACGACCTAATCCAGATATATTCAAGAGCTTTGCAACTTTACAAGTGCATTCCATTATCTGATTTGCCAATTGTAAATTTTTATTCGAAAAATTATAGAATGAATAAGCATCGTGATACCGAATGTTGTAATCTAATATCTGAGCTCCAAGAAAGTCTTTTGTATTCAAACTGATTCCTGCCGGAAAAACACAAAAAGGATTCCCCGTACAAATAACAGGTACTTCCACTTCATAACCTTCAATAAACTCTTCTACTAAAATTTCCTGATGATAACTTTTACCTAGTTCTTGAATTTTTTGAAAAAAATCAGCATTAAAATATCCTATATTTTCTTCATTAATTCCAATGCTGGAAGCTTCATAATTGGGTTTTATAATCAAACGATTAGGATAGCCCTCTGGAGATGAGTCAATCCAACCATATCGAGTATCATATATCCAGGAATGAGGTGTATTTATTTGATTTTGTTTAAGAATACAGCTTGTACGATATTTGTCTCGACATAAACTGACAACATATGGATTAGAACCAATATATTTAACGTTATATAAATCACAAAATGATGGTATCAGTGATTTTCGACCAATTTTTGTGCCTTTTTGTGCAGAACTAAGTACAATATATTCAGAAAGATTCTGGGATGACATTTTTGTAATGTATTTTATAAAATCATCTTCATTATAAAAATGTTTTACAGAAAAGCCCAGAGATTCCAAAGCTTTTGAAATTAATGCCTCATCTTCATCTGAAAGAAATTCTGCTTTTACAGAATCACCAGTATAATCTGAAGTGTTGGTAGTTCTATTATCATTGCTTGTCAACATTAGTATTTGGTGATTCTTTGCTATAGTTGTGGCAAATGAATACATCGACTTTATTTTGTTTAAAGCTTCTGTATTTTTAAACATATTTTATTTCCCCCATAGATGTTCCGCAGAAGTAATTGACAACGTAAGATAATTAGGTATTATCGTATATAATTATATCAAATCCGACTATTTTTTTCCATAAAATTTGTCTCAAAATCCGGTCATTTTGCATTCTCACGCCTGTCCTGTATTCCCACATACTAAATATCCAATATTTTTGTATACCAAAAAGACCGCCCTTTTCCGCCGATCTCCCTTCTGTGTTCCATATATATTTTTATACGTTTCTTACGCTGCCCCTATAATCTTCATGTGATTCCGTGGATGCATAGCGCGTAGAATTTCTGCCTGTTTTCTGGCTGCCACATGAATGTATATCTGAGTCGTCTTTATAGAAGCATGACCCAGTATCTGCTGCACACAGCTTATGTCCACCCCTTCCTCAATCATGTATGTTGCAAATGAATGTCTGAACATATGTGGTGTAATATTTCTTTCTATTCCCGCCTGAGATGTGTATTTTTTTAACATAAGCCGAATAGACTGTTCTGTATACCGGTTGCCTCTGCCATTTATAAAGAAATATCCACTCTGTTTTATCGCAGTTCTGTTTTCTGTATAGTATTTCCGTAAAATATCCAGCACTGAGGCACTACCAATTTGAATATATCTTTCTTTCGCTCCCTTTCCCATAAATCGAATCAACCCTGTATTCAAATTCACATTTTCCGCCCGTATATTTGATATCTCATAAACTCTGGCTCCAGTTGCAAAAAAGAGTTCTATTACTGCCACATCTCTCAGGCAATATTTATAAGCAGCCTCCGTTGCCAGTTGCAGACAACTGTACATATGGTTCAATACATTTTCAATCTCTTCACGCGATATAATTCTTGGAAGAATCAAAGTTTCCTTAAATTTAACTTTTATTTTTCGAAATGGGTTTTCTTTAATCACTTCTTCCTCTTCCAAATAACTATAATACGCTTTAACCGAAGCTATTTTGCGTTTCACTGTTTTTTGCTTGTATTTTTTATGTAATTCCGTAATATATTCCTCAATTTTTTCTTTGTCAGGATCTTCACTGGCCACAAAAGCAAAATACTGCCTGAGATCGATCCGATATGCTTTCACTGTTTTCTGATCCAGTTCCTTTCTATATGTGCAATATTCCAGATACGGTACTAATTTATCCTGTAGTCTCATTTTTTAACCTCTCCTACGTTTTTAACATTCTCCGTATCATACTACCATTTCACCAGAATCTTTTCAGAAATTTAGTTTCTATTATGCAAAATATAGCTCTTTTAGTTTCCATATTGCATCTATTGTTCCTTTTATTTCCTGTAAATAATTCACAGCCTGTAAACTTGATTTTCCTCCTATAGATAAATCAACACCTATACAATCCACCTGAATATTTTTTTTGATCGCCAGTTCCATAAATTTCATCAGCTGGAACGGTACATAAATGCAAGATGTTACTAGTAATATTTTATCTTTTTCATGAACATGAAATTTTCTCATAAAAAATTCAAACGTATCCATAGAATTGGCTCTTCTTGTTAAATCCGAACTCGGAGCCGCTATTGAGTATACTTTGCATTGATTATATGTATCGCCATATTCGCGTATTGCTGACTGTAAGAAAATATTTGTATTCATCAGGTTTTCGTCCTGATAAAATGTACTTAGTGCAAACGCATCTTCTAACGAAGCGTTCATTACATCAAACTCTGTCTTTGCATCTGGTGCATATGTATCTGTATACTCTCTTTCGATTTCATTAATCTTTCGAAAGCCTGTAAGTGCAATGATTTTTTTATCTGCAAGGTGCAGAGAATCTATCAACTTTTTTGTCATCTGAACTCTGTCATGATTGGCAGCCCGTGCTCCGCCAAGAGGCAATATATAATCTGGCTCTATAATTGTCTCCGTCCGGTCACACATTCCCAGTGATTTTGCCGCCTCCATAATTTGTTTCCCATGCGTTACCTCCATTTCTGCATTCGATATCTTCCAACGTTCTCCGCCATTTGCCTGTTTTTTCCTGTAGTCCCATCTCTCTGCAAACTGTTTGAGCCAGTCGATATATTCACTGAAACTGTAATTCTCTGGAATTTTCCCATTATAAAGTTCGATAAGCTGTTGTAGTGGTTCTGCATATATCCAGTCAGAAATCGTTTCTCTTAACTGAATAATCCTCTCTTTCTTTGTAGTGTTGCATGTTGGACATTGCATATATATTCTCATTCTTCTCCCTTCATCAGAACGCTAATTGTTTATTTTTCAACTTTTTCAATCTCTCTGCCGCAAAAGTATTTCCTGCAAAGGCCGCCTGCTCAAGCCACCATTCAATATCCCTTTTAATCTTTTTTTGATTCGTGACAAATTTTCTTAACTTTTTAATATCTTGAGTGTCCATAATGGTTTTATACAATTTTTGATCAAAACATTCACTTAACCAATCAAGTTGTAACCGCATGCTCACTTTTGATAAACCAGATTCTTTATCTTCTTCTACATTAAATATTTCCTCATTTTTATCGTTTATTTCATCATTACGCAACTTTATCGTTATTCCTTCCAGTACATACCATGACACTCTGTTCATTGCATAGCTTTCCTGCAATGTTTGAATCTGTAGCCAGAATACAACAAATGCTGTAACGTATTCTTCCTCGATGACTTTCATTGTACGTTTCAGATCCTTTTCTTCTCCTCTCATGATTCGTTTCATATTATCTATAACTACTTTTTCATGAGCCTGTGCCAGACGGTTATATGAATATGCATAATGATTTTTCATACCTTCTCTGAAACATTTCTTCGCTTCTATTAAATTAATATTTGTCCCAATGCCCTCACTGTATACAATACCCATCTGATTTTGTATAGCGCCCATTCGACTCGCAAAATGAAGATCATATTCTGGAATCTTTTTGTAGTATTCATCTATGTTATTTATATCTTCCCATATTTCTTTTTCATCCTTCACAGCGTTTACAGCATCTTCATAAATATCTTTTTTCAACTCTGTATTATCTTTATCCAACTTCAGAAGTTCTCGATTCACCTGTGCTCGATTCCACGCTCCCAAAGGATCTCCAAAGCTATCTTGCAAATCATAGTATTCTCTTGCTTTTTGGTACAACTCTTCTTTGTCGTCCACGCCTTCTGTAAATCGGTTTGTATACTTGTTTCTTGCCTTATAAAAGAACAAATCACCCAGAGCAAAATTTATCGTTGCCAGTGCATTCTCCTTTCCCTTTTGCTTTTCTTCACTCTGCTCCAACTCATTTCCCTTTTGTATTTCTATCATATATCTCCGGATATTCTCTGTCGGATTTTTTTCTTCCGGTACATACAAAAGTTTTTCCTCAATACATCTCAGCATTCTGAAATGTAGATAAAGTGCAGCAAAAAAATCCAGTAACTCCTCATGTACAAAACTTATAGTTGAACATCCAGGTTTTTTTGTATAAGTAGTAAGATTTAATCCCTTGCTGATTTTTTCGAGTTTTTGTTCAACAATCGTACTATCCTCACCTATAAGATTGCTGTACTCTTCTATATGCATTGTATGACTGTTTTGTTTTCTCATTTCATATGCCAGATGTGGCAGATCCATTTCGAAGCATTCTTTTACTTTCTCTTCAACTTCACCACTGGTCGAAAATTTGAGCATTTGAGAATAGACATAGTCCCACAGAACTTCTCCCGCATTTAACAGTGTCTTGTCTTTATCTGCTTCAAATAATTCACTTCTGTCAATATCTCCCACTAAATTATCCAGTGTATTTTGTGTTTCAAAATACACTGCCAGTAACAGCGGCGTTCCCAGTATTTTTCGCATTTTATCTGGCAGAGTTCTTTCCTCCAAATATTCGTCATAACTCTTTTTACTATAATTCACGGAAATAATCTGTTTTGAAGCTTGCGTAAAAAACCTTGCATTCATATTGGTAAGCAATTCTGCTTTTCTTGCAGAAAATATGAATTTTACATTCTGTGAGCAGTCTGTACGGTTGCGAATTCGAACCATCATGTTATTAAATTCTTTGAACTGATCGTTCGTCATTTCATTCAGACCATCAAACAGTAACCATACTTCTCCTCCCTGGGCAATTTTGTTGTTAATCTGATCCTCCCAGTCTGATGAGTATTCTTTCAAAAGAAAAAGTAATACATTGGACGGATGCGCCAAATATGTTTTTGACAATATCGTACTTTTGCCCATACCTCCGCCACCATAAACTGTCTTTGCATTGACTTCTCCATTATTCATATACCCATCTACGATATAAAAGAATTTCTCCTTTGCTGTGCTTATATGCTCATAAAGTTCCTCCATACCGTTAATATCTGAACCATTTTCAGATCCATACAGCGTGGATCTGATTTTGAATGATGGTTTCATAAAATTCGTTATTTTTTCGGTAACGTCATTAAGATATTCTGCCGAACACGATAATTGATTGCTTTCTACCACTTTGTGATATACATCCTTTTTAGTTCTTCGCAACAGTTCTTCCAAAATAATTCTGACACATTCATGCTGATTTTCCGGATATAATATCGCAAAATCGACATGAAAATTTGATAATCGTCTCAATTCCTTGTCCATCTTATCTTTAGCACATGGCATTATTGCAAAATGACTGTTTCCTTCATTACCAAGATCTATTAATTTATTCGCAATCCGATCTTTATTCAGACTTGCTCCCATAAACAACAAATGTTTTGCATTAATACAAATGCTTAGTTCACGCATCAAAGCACTGTTTGTATCATCATAGCATTCATAGGATTTTTTTGTGAAAATAATATCCTTATTACCTGCATCAATACTTCCATGTAATTTGTAAATGCATGGCACATCTCCACTGGATATTCCATGATATACCAGATTTTTGTTTTGAGCATAGGCAGTTTTCGTTGAAATTTTATGCTTTGCATAGACTCTCTCAATATTTGAATCATAATTTGTGGTTGCTATTTGTGTAAAAAGTTCTGGCATTAAATCCAGCGCTGTCCCTTTATACTCGCCCTGATATACTCGATCTGAATAAATTTCCCGTATATCTCTATATATAAGATTCCTCCGTATCACTTCAATTTCAGATGCTATCTGTTCATAATCTGCAGCCGAATCATTTAGTTCATTGCTTAATTGTTTTTTCCTATTCTCCTCATTAATGTTATCAATAAGTTTAATCAATAAATCTTTCCACAAGGGATAACCAAATTCTACTGACATTCCTGCCCCAAGAAAAGGCAAAATACTGCTCGAATTTCTGTGATATGTATCAACAAGTTCCTCAAAATTGGCTTTATTGCTTTTGGTATAATTCATGATATCATCAAATGTCAGCATTACAACTCTCTCCCATCTTTTTAAACTTCTCATAACAGCCTTTTATTATTCAGAATATTCTATCTTTTATATTAACTCAGAGTTGTTTAATACACAATATTTTTTATTCGACATTTTTCGACATTTCTACCAGTCAAATACCATACATAACCGCTTCTGGTTTCTCTCAAAACCATTTAATATAGGTCTCATGCAACACAAAAGTCATCCAGATATCTTTCGATAAGTGGACGACTTTTGTGTAGACGATGTTATTATTTGATTGGCACTTTCTCTTCATCGGCATAACGTTTATCTTTCAGATGAATTTTTATGAGTGCACCCAGTTGGACATGTCAGCCCCTCCTGTTTCCTGACATCTTTTCACTTACAAGGATCTCCGATCGGCTCCCATATATTTATTCTGGATATGTATAAGTTGATCTTTGCAACAGGATATTTTCCCAATTTTATGTATGGAATATCCTCTATACAAAATTTGAGTTCGAGGAAAGACAGTACCGAACTGACTCAGATTCTGCATTTGTTCTTTCAGATCAGATTGAAAACGGTCAGCACGTCGCTGACCGAATTCTTCTTCAATATAATCTGCAATGTCTGTGACATCGTAAATTGCTTCCCAGGTTAAAATAACTTTATACTCTTGCATTTCTTCGTATATTCCTTAATTCTGTGATTTTGCGAAAAGCATCTTCCAGTGGCAATTCACGACCAGCTTCCATATCATCAATTCCCCGGTCTAAGATACGGAGAAGATGCCTGTTTTCCTGGCTTTTATCTGTTGTAGGGATTTTTTTGTTAATTCCATGAAATCACTCCAATCATACGATTTATAGTGTATGTTGTTCAGAAGTATCTATCCATAGATTAGCATAAAATAGATGGTAATACAATTAAATTGTTTGCAGAGAATGCTTTATTGAATTCTTTACTTACTAATACACTGGATATTTCCCCAACGGAAGAAAATCAGGATGCGTCCATCCAACTTCACTTTCCCTTCTAATAGCAACATGTGCTTTGAACTCGTTATGGCATAGCTTACATTTTACTCTACGAGTAACTGTCAGCCCCGGCGGAGACATCAGTACTATTATCGGATTTTCTCCTGCATGCTGTCTGGTATGTTCATCTAATATCTGCTGTTCTTCATCTGTTAAACGGATTGTCCAATATTCATGCTCCTCACCACAATAAGGGCATGTCGGATTAATTTTATACAGTCTGCCCATTATGAGAGTCTCCTTTACTTTCTCATATGACGGTAATCCCTCGAACATACCTCCAAGATACATTTTTTCCAAATTTTGAGTTTCTCTCGGCTTGAATTTCGAAAGTCTGGTTACTTTGCTGCCTTTAGAATCATTAAAAGTAACTAAATTAATCTGATCTGGACGGAAAACAGAATTTGAAATCAAATTTGTATCGTGAGAAGTAATAAACAACTGTGATTTTTCTGCATTTTCCATGAAAAATTCAACTATTTTTTCTGCCAACTTATTGTGTAGACTATTTCCAAATTCATCAAATATCAACATGCCCGGACTTTCCATAGTTCTGATAAGGTTAGGCAGCATATCAGCAAACATCTGATTTCCCTGTGACTCGCCATAAAAATCACTTGGGAATGGGAAACTCTTACGCTTAAAGAAAACCCTTTTTTCATTTGATCCAACAGACACTGTTG
Organism: uncultured Blautia sp.; assembly: GCA_934371915.1. Taxonomy (GTDB): domain Bacteria; phylum Bacillota; class Clostridia; order Lachnospirales; family Lachnospiraceae; genus Blautia_A. The sequence continues at coordinate 8,656 of CAKROE010000039.1, forward strand.
CCCCTTCCCCTGTACTTTCCGCTCCATATTCAATAAAGAAATCATAATTGAATTCCTGAAGATATTTATTTATTTTCTCCACACCATACTCATCAACATATTTTGTAATACATTTTCCCCAAGATTTCCCTCTGTTGTATCCGTCAATATAATAGGAATTATTCAAATAATCTATTAATTTTCGCAGTACCGGTTCCTGAGGAAACCTCCCTGTATTAAATGATGCTGTTCGAAGAAACAAAGTGTCCTTATCAAGCTGATCATCTTTTGAAATAGATTCGCCAATTCTCAGCTCACCTTTAGCTCCTTCTCTTTTCAAAACCCAGACATCATCAATCACTACTTCTTCTGAAATATCCTTTGTTTTTACATTACACTCTATTTTGTATACAACTTTTTTATTTAAGAAATCAAATTCATACTCTAAAGCTACAAATGGGCGGATTGAAAAACGGCAGCGATATAATTCAAAAGATGCGCCATCTCCTTTTATCATATTTATGAGAAAGGCAATTCCCTTTAAAGCATTCGACTTACCCGCAGCATTAGGTCCTATAAATAAACCACCTTTAAGTATCGTATTATCATAAACATTAGTTTCACTAAGAATATTATATTTAGATGCTGTAAAATCAATTTCGGTTCTGTCAAGGAAAGACAAAAAATTGGTTAAATACATTTTAGTAAGCATAATAACACCTTCCTCTTTTATACTTCTATTACATTCCTGCTCTTCTTTTTCTTTCAGATCCGGGGCATAAGATAGCGGAAATATAAGGTTTTGTTTATCCATTGAAGACATTTCGACTCTTCCTCTGTATATATTACATATTAATACATAAGATGGGGAAAGACAATACAGAGAACCTGCCATGACATTCTTCGACAAATCACAATCATATCTCCACGAAAAAAAGCCGGAACCTCTTACAGCTCCAGCTTTTCTTCTGTCTTCCATCTTACCTGTACATATTCTTCCACACGCGTCACCAGTTCTTTTGCTGTCTGGATCTGCTCCTCAGCCTCTTCTCTTGTCGCTATATAGAAATCATCATAGTCGCTGGCATGACGTATTTCTTCTGATTCAACAATTTTCTTTCCAAGTTTTCTCGGAAAGATCTCTGTTTTTACATAATTTTTATTAAAATTCGCCAGAGCATCTTTATGCCTTTTATATGCATTACCATCCAGTGCATGCACTGCTGATATTGCATGGTAAATTCCATAATACGCCCGGTTGTTTGCTCCACGGAACTCTTTGGCTGCTAAAAGGATCTCTGCTGCCTTAATATCACTCTTTGAGGTTTCAATACGATACAATACCAAATCTTTCTGTGTCCCCTTTTCATTAGGCTGCATCAAATAATTTCACCCCTTCTTTCTTTACATTCGCATAAAACGGGTATACATCAACCCAATTCTGGAAATGCTGCTGACTTTTTGCTATCGGTTTAATGTCAAGGTCATGATCCATATTGAAATCAAAAGTTTCTCCTGACAGCTCATGGCGATACTGTTTAATATCCATGTCTGACAAGTCCAGGAGAATCATTATATCTATATCAGAATCTGCCTTATAATCTCCTCTTGCATAGGATCCATATAAAATTACCGTCTTTAAATGACTTCCATATATCTTCCGTAATATTTCAGTATACTGATCTAGCAGCATTTTTATCGTTACCGGCATAATGTTTTCTCCTTTCCTGATTCGATACTTTTTCTTTATTATAACCGAACCACCCTATCTTTTCTACTGCTTTCTACTACATTTATATCCAACCGTTCCTTACTTCTGCAAACTCTTTACAGGAGCGTTCGCCCCGACATATATCCTTCCAGAGCAGAGTACCGTCTGAGTGCTCCAGATTTTGTTTTTCTTCATATAAATACAGCTGATATGCCAGATGCGCGCAGAGCATTCTGGTTATGATAATATCCCTTATCTGAGTTTCCGATTCGTCTGTAATTTGAGTGTAATCTGTCTGTAAATCTATATCTGCCAATATTGTACTCATTCTCCTCCGCTGGGATTCGCTTAATTCCATTTTTCCCAGATACATGCCGATCTCTAAAAGATATAAAGAATCATGCAGACCTGGTTCTTTTCGGTAAAAACAAAGTTCCAGCAGCGAGTCGCATATCTGATTTGTCAGTGTTGTTTCGATGTCCGCCAGTAGCAATACCAGAATTGCTTCTGCTGCCGAAGTTACGATTTCCTTATCCACTGATCTGCATCCTTCCAGTATTTGATCTGTGATATTTTTTAACTCTTCATCCGTACATATCAGTACCCGGAGTTCCATGCATTCAATATTGTACGAGCTGATTTCTGCTTTCATCTGTGCTATTTTCGCCCGAGATTCCGCTGATATATTTTTTATACTCTTTCTTCCAAATGACACCAAAACTTTAATCATTGTTCTGGTCTCATCTGCGAACTCATCTTCAAAAGCGTCTCTGCAGCGTTCTTCTTCGAACTTTCCTTTTAACGTTGTCCAGTAGTCTTTGCATTCATCGACTATAAATTCAAGTTCTTTCTCTGTCCAGAAGTTCTCTGTTGCTGTGTTTATGTCTCTGATTTCTCTGAACAGCCGATTTTCTCTCGGAATAAATGATGAAAGAGCTTTTTCTTTTACTTTTTCAAAAGCTTTTTTTGACAGAATTGCTTCTTTTATTCTTGCTTCAGGATTTATATTATCCGGATGCGGCCATTCTAAATATACTTTCAAATGATACGATTCATCCAGTGGAAAATGTTCCTCATCTACATCTTTCCAGAGAATTTCACCAAACCTTCTGCTTTGTTCTGCTGTCAGCAATTTCCACTGCGCAAGCATTCCCAGTCTTGGAATATAATGCATTTTGTCCTGTTCGCCTTTTTCGCATCTGTCCAGCATACGGTTTACCAGTTGCGGTTCCAGATCGACCTGACTGTATCTGGGTGCGGTCAATGTTTTATATTCATAAGCATCAAACGGATCCAATTCCTCTTCTCCTGCTATCATAGTCCTTTTTCTGGTCGAGCATTGCAGCAGCTCATTTAACATAGAACTTTTTACCCTCTCATCAAGTACATCCATAACCTGTGAAATCCAGTTGTTCAGCGTATTATATTCTCTTACAACGTCTGTCTCGATCAGCTTCAGCATCAGTAGCACCAGTTTTTTCTGTTCTGCAATTGTTGCTACAGAGGCCAGTCTGAGTAAGATTTCCATGCCGTTTCTGAGTATATGACCATATGCATTCCCCCGAAAATTCTCATCTTTTCCATGCATCTCATCAGTCGTTCTTTCAACAGCCCCATAAACATATTTGAATATAAGCCGCACATGTTCTCCATCTTTTTCATTGAGTTTTATGCACTTTTTCCTCGTCAGTACATTTTTTACTGTATTCAGAGAATCAAATCTTAAAAGCATATACCAGCCGACATATGGTGTAGTGCCTGTCAGGCCTGATATAAATTCCGACTCATCGTTATCCAGCAGTCTGACCCAGTTTATATGCAGCGGAACAGCTATACGGTCAAGCATTCTGTAAAATGCGTAGTCATATCTTGCACGTGTATCTGCGTAGCAGATTACTTTGATATCTCTGTTCATTTCAAACGGAACTTCTTTGCGTGCTTTGTTCTGCTGTCTCTGCATTTCTTTGCAGAATGTATTTCTCTCTTTTTCGTAGTCAAAATAATCTCTGTGCAATCGGATTTTTCGGTTAAGCCTGTGCAGCGGGGCATCATCCCGCATAGGCTCCAGTCCATAAAGTACAAATCTGTGCAAAAAGTAACTGCTCGCCAATATGGAACGGTGATAAACAATTTCCAGTCTGTCTCTATTACTCTCTTCTTTTATCTTTCTTTCAAGCTCTGCTTCAAGTAATGTCAGTTCTTTCTCCGCATCATCCAGCATCCCACATTCCGCCATGAGTCCTGCTGCCTGCATTCGTACGCTGTAAGCTTCTTTGCTGAATTTCGCTTCTTTTAGCTGCAGTCGGACATCGGTAATTTTCATCTGTATGAAAGAATACTTGATTTTCTCAATCTGCAGCTGGTTCTTTCCCGTGTTTACTGCATCTGCATATTTATCTGTTATCTCAAATATCCGTTTCCATTCTTCATCACATATGTTTTCCCTGTGTAGTCTTAATAGTGTCTGTCCTATAAAAAAGAATTTTTCTTTTCTCTCTTTTGTTTCTGTCAGAAAATCCTTTTTTTCACCTGCCTGATCCCACATTTCCTGTATTCGGCGCTGCATTCTTTCGGAATAACGCATAAAGCTCATTTCATAACGCCACACCAGTTCATAAGTAAAGTCAAACAGTTCAGAAAAGGAACTGTCTTTGTCATTATAGATCAGTTCAGAACCTCTTGTATACATCTGCAGAATTTCTCTTTTATTTTCCGGAATCACATACCACCCCGGCACCGTCATCCGCTCATTTTTCCATAATGCAGTCAGGTATACGCGTTCTTCTTTCTGTGTTCTGTCTTTCCGTTCTGGAAGATGAAGTTCCCATTTTAAGAGTTTTTCATCTTCTGAAAGTGTCTCCTGTTCATTATCGGTAAGCACGGGTTCATTTACAGTTGCGGGCACAAAGTTGACAGATGCAATAAAGGCCGAAAATGCCTCTCTCATCTCCAGAACATTGCCATGCATTTCCCGAACTTCCTGAAGCAGATCTTCTCCCCATATTTCATACGCTAGTCTTTTGTCATTTTTGTAAATGCATTTTTTGAACATTTTGATAAATTCATTTACAAAATGCTCTGCGTCTACATCATACGCTTCGCACAATCTGCCAAGTTTTTCTTTCAGCATTTCGATATATTCATATCCGGGAGTTTCCTTTAAACTCAGATAAATTTCCCGCATGTTCTCTTCAGAAAATACTGCTGCTATTTTATCAGCAAACAGTCTTTCGTTTTCGGATTGCGTGGAAATTGTTCTTGGTTTTTCCAGGGCAGCTATGAATGCTGCACTTTCCAGAAAATCTTTTTCCAGTTTTTTCTTCTGAAATGCGTTTTTTCCGACATCCAGGATTGCATTTTCGAAGTTTTCCATGACAACGCCCAATATTTCTATCATCATATGTTTTCACCTTCTATTCGTTTATTACATAATATCCAAAAAAGCCGCTCAGCTTATGATAAGTGAACGACTTTTCATTATTTTACTGCTCATCTTTTTTTTCTTTATCATTCCTGGACGCAGAGGTATCCTGCATGGCTGTGATCTGGCCTTCTTCGACGCCTTCTGTGCTCTCCGGCATAAATAATATTTTTACGGTTGCAAACATGATCATCATATCTTCCAGAAGGCTCGGATGACTGATATATGTCAGATCCATCAGAAGTTTATCATATGGTGTCGTATTGTACTTGCCGTAAACCTGTGCATACCCGGTCAGGCCGGCTTTTGCCTGAAGACGCAGGCGAAACTCCGGCATAACTTTCTCGTATTCTGCTGCAATGGCAGGTCTTTCCGGACGCGGTCCGACGATTGTCATATCCCCTTTCAGGATATTAAAAAGCTGTGGCAGTTCATCGATACGGCATTTCCTGATAACTCTGCCGACCGGGGTGATCCTCGGATCATTCTCACCGCTTGAAAGACGCGCCACACCATCTTTCTCTGCATTTACTTTCATGGAACGGAATTTCAGCACGCCAAACTCTCTCCCGTTTTTGGTCAGACGGATCTGTGAGTAAAAAACAGGACCGCCATCGTAAGCTTTGATCGCAATTGCTGTAATAAGCATGATAGGTGACAATATAATGGTCGCAGCACCGGCAAAGACGATATCCGCCAGTCGTTTCAGGAAAAGGTATTCCGGCTGTGGATCGTATCTGCCAATCCGAAGCATAGGCAGATGGAACATGTGGATCTGTTTGGCTCCACTCATCAGGACATCTCCCACTCGTGGAATCACATATACACGCACATGCTTGTCAATGCAGTATTTCAGGATGATATTTCTTTCGCGGCTGTGGATACCACTGAGAAAAACCGTCTCCATCTCATCCAGTTTTTTCATATCGTTCAGGCATTCTTCTACCTGAAGTACTTCTTCCACTTTGAATTTTTTCTGCATGTCATACTGGCTGATCAGTTTCTCCATTCCTTCACGGACATCGTATACAATCATGGTCTTCTGTGGCGGAAACGTACGGAAATACCAGAGATGTGCCAGTGTGCACCATACAAAAGAAATTGCAATCTGACCGGCGATTGCCAGCAGTCCCGGTATCACACTCGGAAATCCCTTAACAAGAAGTACGATCACCAGATAGGTGATTCCATCTGTGATCAGCACAGCCAGCACCTGACTGTAGACCATTTCTGATATACGATTTACTGATACAAGGAATGCACTGTATACTCTGGCAAACATAAAATATACCAGCATAAAGAGAACCAGCATCAGCAGGTTTCCTTTTTTATAGAAGCTGTTTTCCATCTGTCCGACATAGTATCCATACCAGCACCAGGCAAACGGTATTGTCATAAGAATGACATTCAACAGTTTTACAAAACGAAGCGGAATGTCATGAGCAAGCATTTTGGTTCTTGATTGTTCTTTCATGTTTTCTCCTAATTATTTTCTCCTGCTCACGGACGGCTCCAGCAGTACCTTCAGTGTTGAGGCAATAATGCTCAGATCCAGTGCAAAGGAGTAGTTCTGGATATAATAGAAATCCATTTTTAACTGATTTGACTTGGAACTGCTGTATTTGCCGTGAACTTTGGCATATCCGGTCAGGCCCGCTTTTACTGCCTGACGGTACGTAAATTCCGGGAGTTTTTTCTGAATGTGCTCTGCCGACTCCACCAGTTCCGGATACGGACCGACCACTGACATATCTCCTTTCAGAACATTGAAAAACTGCGGAAGTTCATCAAGATGAGATACCATCAGGAAATATCCGCCCGGGATCCACGGATCCGGATCCTCGATCGTTTTGCCCGGCTTCATGGTGCGGAATTTGTACTGCCAGAAATGCTTTCCGTTTCTTGTAAGGCATTCCCTCCTGGTCAGAACCGGGGCACCTGCCGCAATCCTTACGTACAGGGCAAGAATCAGGTACAGCCATGACAGAAGCACCAGTACCAGCGCGGAAAAAACAACGTCAAAAACTCTTTTTGTCACTCTCTGTTCGACCGTCAGGCCGCAGTTACGAAACAGCTGCAACGTCTTATCTGACAGCGAGATTTTTTCGGAACTCATCAGCAGAATATCGGATAATGTCGTCTGGCAATAGCATCTCTTCTTCTGTTCATAGCAATAGCGGATATAAAAAGCTCTTTCTTCTTCCGGCATTTCTCCGAGCATAACCGATTCATGCCGCTTAATTTCGCGAAGAATGGCATCTCTGCCTTCTTTTAATGAAATTCTGGTTTTAAGATGGAAACGTTCGCCCTGTTTCAGAAGTTCTTCTTCCAAGGATTCCATGTTGTTTTTGCCATAGATCAGAAGTACTTCGTGTGCCGGATAAATGTTGGCATACAGCCACCGTACCAGGAGTGACCACACCAGACCGATCAGCAGGTTGATTGCTGCTACAGCGATCATCGGTGCAATATGCATACGGAATCTCCATCGTCCGATCAGAGCCAGCTCGATATATGTCGCAGCATTTACCAGAATTACGGTAAATCCATGCGAAAGCAATATTTCGATATATTGCTGATGCACAACACGAAAAACAGAAAACACCTTTCCGATCAGGATATTTAATGCCGCATACAAAACAAATAATGCCACATATCCCCAGAAGGAATACTGTCGTCCGATAATCGCTTTAAAGTTGTATCTCTGATACCATGCATGCGCAAATACACTTGTCCATGCAAGGATCAGCAACGCATTCATGATCATCAGAAACAGTTTTTTGAACCGTTCTTTTCTCATCATCAGACGATAACTTCTCCACCACAACATGGAATATTTACTGAGTCCATGCAGGGTATAGCTTACCATATAATAGACACGGCTTAGTGTCGGCACACCAGCTTTAATGTATGTCTGCCAGTTCATATGTGCTGACTTGCCCTTTTTGCCTGATTTTGACGCAAGTGCTCTTCGATAAACAAGCAGCGGCTCATCTACCCCATATGCGCATGGAATTTTGGAAAGGATTGCTAGCCACGTAGCAAAATCCTCGTGAATTCCGTCTTCTTCCGGCATCGGAAATTCCAGCATCAGTTCTCTTCGGATCAACACGGATGAGCAGGAAATCACGTTTTGCTTCAGAAGTTTTTTCCTGCTTACTTTCTCCGGTACATGAAGTACATGAGCAATGGTCATTCCATCATCTTCGATAAAAGCCGATCCTGTAAACAAAAACGCAGCATCCGGATGTTTTCTCAGAACTGACATCTGCCGTTCCAGTTTCTCCGGTCTCCACAGATCGTCACTGTCCAGAAACGCGATCCACTCACCTTTCGCCTGTCGGATACCATTGTTTCGGGTTGCCGCCGAACCGGAATTGTGCCGATTCTGAAAAATTCGTATTCTGTTATCTTTCTTTGCAAGTGTCTGCATCCGCAGCCAGGTTGCATCCTTTGAACAGTCATCAATGATCAGCAGTTCCCAGTCTTCGAAACTCTGTGCAAGAACACTGTTTACTGCCTCTTCTAAATATTTTTCACAGTTATAAGCCGGAGTAACGATTGATATTTTTGGCATAAGAGCCCCTTTCTTTTCTCCTCGTAATTCTCTGATGTCTGTATTTTACCACAACATTCCCATAGTTGTCATCTTTTTGAAAAATAATCACATTTACTCCCTTTTACCAAACAGTTTTAACGAAAAAAGCACCACCCTTGTCTGACCTCTCAAAAATCATTCTCAGGTGATGCATTTTATTATTTTATTTTTGCGGAAATTTATTCTACAGTAACGCTCTTTGCAAGGTTTCTCGGCTTATCAACGTCAAGACCTTTTGCAACGCTGACAAAGTAACCCAGAAGCTGCAGTGGGATGACTGCAAGGGACGTTGCAAAGTGCGGATCTGTCTTCGGGATATATACGGTAAAGTCTGCAGTGTCCTCAATATTGTAATTGCCGAATGTGGTCAGTCCCATCAGATATGCACCACGGCTCTTGCACTCTACCATGTTGCTGACTGTTTTTTCATAAAGAGCCGGCTGTGTAAGAACACCGATAACCAGTGTACCATCCTCAATAAGGGAGATGGTTCCGTGTTTCAGCTCACCTGCTGCATACGCCTCAGAATGGATGTAGCTGATTTCTTTCATCTTCAGGCTGCCTTCCATGCTGATTGCATAATCAATGCCACGGCCGATGAAGAAAACATCTTTTGAGTTGGCCTGTTTGGATGCAAACCACTGCAGGCGTTCTTTGTCATCAATGATTCGCTGGATTTTATCCGGCAGAGTCTCAAGTTCTTTGATATATGCGCTGTACTGTTCTTCGGAAATCGTACCTTTTACTTTTGCGAACTGGATTGCCAGTACATATGTTGCGATCAGCTGTGTGCTGTATGCCTTCGTAGTTGCAACGGAAATCTCCGGACCTGCAAGTGTGTAGAATACATTGTCTGCTTCACGCGCAATAGAGGAACCGACTACGTTTACAATACCCATTGTGCGGATACCTTCATTTTTGCAAAGGCGCAGTGCCGCAAGGCTGTCTGCAGTCTCACCTGACTGGCTGATGATCACTGCCAGTGCTTTCTGATCCAGAATCGGGTTGCGGTAACGGAACTCAGATGCAAGCTCTACACGTACCGGTACACGCACTATATCTTCAAATACATACTGTGATGCCATACCTACGTGGTAAGCGGAGCCGCAGGCAATGATATACACCTGGCTGATCTCCTGAATTTCCTCATCGGAAAGTCCGATTTCAGAAAGGTCAATCTGTCCGTCTTTGAGTACGGAATTAAGTGTGTCTCTGACTGCTTTTGGCTGCTCATGGATTTCTTTCATCATGAAATGCTCAAATCCTGCCTTTTCGGCTGCTTCTGCATCCCATTCGATCGTCTTCATTTTTTTCTGGATTTCTTCGCCATCAAGATTGTAGAAAGTGATTTCTCCTTTACGAATGCGCGCCATCTCCAGGTTGCCGATATAATAAACGTTTCTTGTGTATTTCAGGATTGCCGGAACGTCGGATGCCACATAGGATTCTCCATCGGCTACACCAAGGATCATCGGGCTGTCTTTACGTGCAACATAGATTTCTTCCGGATAGTCTTTAAACATAATTGCGAGTGCGTAGGAACCACGGATACGAACCATTGCATGGTTGATTGCATCGACCGGTGTGCCCTCGTATTTTTTGTAATAGTAGTCTACCAGCTTGACAGCGACTTCTGTGTCTGTCTCTGAATAGAAAGTGTATCCTTTGCGAAGCAGTTTGTCTTTCAGTTCCTGATAATTCTCGATAATACCATTGTGTACGGCAACTACGTTTCCGTCATCGCTCACATGCGGATGTGCATTGTTTTCGGACGGTTCTCCATGTGTTGCCCAGCGGGTATGTCCGATACCACAGGTTCCCGGAACAGATTCTCCGCCGTTTGTTTTTTCTGCAAGTACTTTCAGACGGCCCTTTGCCTTGATGACTTCTGTCTCGCCCTCTCCGTTGCGAATAGCGATTCCGGCTGAATCATATCCACGGTATTCAAGCTTGGACAGTCCATCCAGAAGGATCGGTGCTGCCTGATGGTTTCCTGTAAAACCTACGATTCCACACATAAATATTTCTCCTCTTCTCTTCTCTTTTGCTTAATATATGCAGCTTACAATATAATGTAAAAAATAAACACAATTATACAAAAATCAATTTATCGTCTATGATAACACAAAACCGGCAGATGTTCAACCCGGTTTCACCGGACAACTCTTATCTGAGTATGATGTAGATAGTGTAGATCAGGTACAGACACACCATCGACGCGCCCTCTGCTCTGGTGACTTTTTTGCCCGTTGTTGCATAAACCAGAACAAGGATTGAAAATCCAATAAGCACCAGAATATCGATCAGATTGACGCTGATCAGCGCTACAGGACTGATAGATGCCGCGATACCAAGTACCATCAGGATGTTAAAAATATTGGAACCGACTGCGTTTCCGACTGCCATGTCAATTTCGTTTTTACGTGCTGCCACAAGTGAAGTAACCAGTTCCGGAAGGGATGTTCCGATAGAAACGATCGTAAGGCCAACCAGTGTCTGACTCATACCGAGGTCAATCGCAATCCGGCTCGCTGCATCTACTGTCAGGTCACCGCCAAAAGCGATTGCTGCTGCGCCGCCCACAATGCAGAGAATGCTCTTCGGATAGGAAAGAAGTTTCTGTGTGTTTTCTTCTGCTTCTTCAATGCTCTCGATTTCTATCTTTTTGCCCTCTGCCCTGGCTTTCATTGCTGTGCGAATCATCATTATAATGTAGGCTGCAAACAGTACCAGAAAAATGACTCCATCGAGGTGTCCCAGAATCATCTTGTGTTTATCTCCGATTGCCAGATATCCAAGTCCGAGCAGGAGCAGCGCGCAGATAATTGAAAGCGGAATATCTCTCGTGACAGTCTCACTCTTTACCATGATCGGTGTGATCAGGGCGCAGATTCCGACAACAAACATCAGGTTAAAAATATTCGAGCCGACCACGTTGCTGACGGCAAGTTCGTTATTATGTGCCAGAGATGCGGTTACACTGACTGCTGTCTCCGGCAGGGATGTTCCCATCGCCACGATCGTAAGTCCGATAATGATAGACGGGACTTTTAGTTTACGTGCTATGCTGGAGCTGCCCTCTACAAAGAACTCCGCTCCCTTTATC
>CAKROE010000040.1 GCA_934371915.1 uncultured Blautia sp.
TGTAATGAGCATAACAGTACCTGTTGCAACAGCTGCAGCGAGGTTTGTAGTTACAAAAATCTTACCTGCACTTACGATTGCATCACCTTCCATGCTGACAGTAGATGCACCGTTGAATCCGAACCAGCAGAACCAGAGGATGAATACACCTAAAGCACCGATGGTAAGGTTGTGTCCCGGGATGGCTTTTGATTTGCCGCTCTTAGAGTATTTTCCGATACGAGGTCCGAGGATGAGAGCACCGACAAATGCGGCAACACCACCGACCATATGTACTGCACAGGAACCTGCGAAATCATGAAATCCCATCTGGCTGATAAAACCACCGCCCCAGATCCAGTGTCCGGATACCGGATAAACGATCAGGCTGATCAGAAAACTGTAGATACAGTAGGATGAGAACTTTGTACGTTCTGCCATAGCTCCGGATACGATTGTAGCGGATGTTGCGCAGAAGACTGTCTGGAAGATCAGGAATGCCCAGAACGGAACACCGTCAGGGAGCATTGCGGAACCATAATTAGCTTCGGTAGCAATTCCACCGATCTTTCCGAAGAATCCGTTTCCGGCTCCGAACATGATTCCGAATCCGACGATCCAGAATGTAGGAGTACCGATACAAAAGTCCATCAGGTTTTTCATAATAATGTTACCGGCATTTTTGGCTCTGGTAAAACCAGTTTCGACCATTGCAAAACCGGCCTGCATAAAGAAGACAAGTGCGGCACCTAAAAGTACCCATATTGTGTTTACTGCTGAATAATCCATAAAGTTACCTCTCTTTCCCTAAAAAAGTTGAATAAGTTAATGGTTACAAAATTGAAAAGGCACGGGAATGATGTTATATCATTCTCCGCGCCTTTACGAATCAAATATATATATGTAAAACAGGGGATGTCGTATCGTGTGATTAATGGATGAGGAAATCGATAATGAATTATGAAGTATGAAGTAGTTCATGTTCATAGTGACATCCCCTGATTTTACCATTGTGAAATTGTTTTTCCTCAGTCAGAGATAGAAAACAGAAGCTTTCCGTATGTCGGATATGGAAGGATGGAATCCGGGATCAGAACTTCGGCTGCATCAGCGGAAGCACGAACCTTTTCCATATCAGAAAGCACAACGCTCTGATAAAGTTTAGCACTTTTAAGAAGATCTTTGCCGGATTCATATTCAGCCATAGCAGTATCTTTTTTCAGAGTTTCGAGATCTTTTGTCATGGTCTCGGAAAGTTCTGTCAGCTGTGTAAGAAGAGAAGCCTCTGCGGATACGGAAATATCCGGAACAACTGATTTCTTAAGTGCTGCAGTCTGTGCAATTTTTTCCATGTATGTAGTAATGCTCGGAAGAAGATCTTTCTGAATGATTTCAGCTAAAGTACCTGCTTCAATGTGAAGAGTTTTCACATAGTTGTCGAGCTTGATCTCGTAACGTGAATGAAGCTCTGCATCAGTGAAGATATGATGACTGGTGAGCAGTTTTTCATTCTTTTCATCGATGAGGTGCGGCAGTGCATCCGGTGTGGAAACCAGATTGTAGAGACCACGTTTTTCTGCTTCTTCAATCCATTCATCTGTATAACCGTTTCCGTTGAAGATAACTCGTTTGTGATCAATGATCGTCTTTTTCAGCAGATCATGAACAGCGGTATCCATATTTTCTGCCGGAACATCTTTCAGTTCCTCATAGAACTGATGAAGTACTTCTGCAACAGCAGTGTTGAGGATAATGTTCGGGTTGGCTACAGAAGAAGAGGAGCCAAGCATACGGAATTCAAACTTATTTCCGGTAAATGCAAACGGTGAAGTACGGTTTCTGTCTGTGTTATCTTTTACGAAGTGAGGAAGTACTTTTGCACCGATATCCATCTGAACAGCACCGTGTCCGGCAAAGAACTCATCGTTTTCGATTGCCTTGAGCACTTCGGTAAGTTCATCACCGAGGAAGATGGATACTACAGCCGGCGGAGCCTCGTTTGCACCGAGACGGTGGTCGTTTCCGGCACTTGCAACAGAAATACGAAGCAGATCAGCGTAGTCATCAACTGCTTTGATAACAGCTACAAGGAATACAAGGAACTGTGTATTTTCGGCAGGTGTTTTGCCAGGATCCAGAAGGTTGACTCCGGTGTCTGTGCTCATGGACCAGTTGTTGTGTTTACCACTGCCGTTGATTCCTTCGAATGGTTTTTCATGAAGCAGGCAAACCATGTTGTGTTTTGCTGCAACTTTTTTCATGATTTCCATAGTCAGCTGGTTGTGATCGACAGCCACATTTGTTGTATCAAATACAGGAGCAAGCTCATGCTGTGCAGGAGCAACTTCATTATGTTTCGTTTTTGCTGGAATACCGAGTTTCCAGAGCTCTTCGTCCAGATCATGCATGTAAGCTGCAACACGTGGCTTCAGAGTTCCGAAATAGTGATCTTCCATTTCCTGTCCTTTAGGAGCCGGAGCACCGACCAGTGTACGTCCGCAGAAGATCAGGTCCTTTCTCTTATTGTAGAGGTCTTTGTCTACAAGGAAATATTCCTGCTCCGGACCTACGGTTGTGTTGATGTGTTTGACTTCTGTATTGCCAAGAAGACGAAGAATCTTAACAGCCTCTTTATTTAAGGTATCCATGGAACGAAGAAGAGGAGTTTTCTTATCCAGTGCTTCGCCGCTGTAAGAACAGAAAGCTGTCGGGATATACAGTGTACGGTCTTTAATGAATGCCGGTGAAGTAGGATCCCATGCTGTATAACCTCTTGCTTCGAAGGTGGCGCGAAGACCGCCTGACGGGAAACTGGATGCATCCGGTTCACCTTTTACAAGTTCCTTGCCGGAGAAGTCCATAATAACCTGACCGTCAACAGTAGGAGAAATGAAACTGTCATGTTTCTCTGCTGTAAAGTTGGTCATTGGCTGGAACCAGTGAGTATAATGGGTAGCGCCGTGTTCCAGTGCCCATTCTTTCATGGCAACTGCTACAGAGTTGGCAACATCAAGCTCCAGATGTGTACCGTTCTCGATTGTTTTCTTCAGCGCCTTGTACATATCTTTCGGTAATTTCTCACGCATGATCTTGTCGTTAAAAACAAGACTGCCATAAATTTCAGGAATGCTATGTCCCATAGTAAAGTCTCCTTTCGATTTTCGATTCCATTAATCGTTATGATCTTAGTGATAAACAAAAAAGGCGCCTTGGAATCTAATCCAAAGCGCCGTTGCTTATGTGATGTAGTATACACAAAAAAAAACTCTTGTCAACATTTTTTGTGAAAAAAATTTCAAATTTTTTGTTTGGTTAAATGAATTTATTTGTATGTGTTTTTGCAGGGACAAGGGTTGACAAAAGTCGATCTTCTATTATAATTTCAGATAGATTCACAGGTAAAAATCACAGATAATGGGAGGAAATTCTGATGGCAGGAATTAAGGAAGCCTGTGGTGTATTTGGTATTTATGATCTGGATGGAGGTAATGTTGTTCCATCCATTTATTATGGCCTTACATCACTTCAGCATCGTGGACAGGAGTCTTGCGGACTTGCAGTTTCCAAAACGAACGGAGAGCGCGGTAATGTTCAGTTTCATAAGGATCTCGGACTGGTAAGTGAAGTTCTCCGTGAAGATACCATACGGAATATGGAGGGGGATCTCGGGATCGGACATGTACGTTATTCCACGACCGGTGCATCTGTTGCGGAGAATGCACAGCCGCTGGTTTTGTCTTATATTAAGGGAACACTCGCACTTGCACATAATGGTAACCTGATCAATACCCCTGAATTGAAATGGGAACTGATTCAGAATGGAGCGATTTTCCATACGACGACAGACTCAGAGGTTATTGCATTCCATGTGGCAAGAGAAAGGGTACATTCCAAAACTGTTCAGGAAGCAGTTCTGAAAACCGCCCGCAAGTTAAAGGGAGGCTATGCGCTTGTAATCATGAGCCCGAGAAAACTGATCGGTGTCCGTGATCCGCTTGGATTGAAGCCGCTTTGCCTTGGTAAGCGTGACAATACATATGTGCTTGCTTCTGAAAGCTGTGCACTTACTTCTGTAGGTGCTGAATTCGTCAGAGACATTGAACCGGGTGAGATGATCACGATTTCAAAGAACGGAATCGAATCCAACAAAGAACTGAGTACCGGCAGACATGCCCATTGTGTATTTGAATATATTTATTTTGCAAGACTGGACAGTATGATGGATGGGGTAAAGATTTATGATGCACGTATCCGTGGCGGTAAATCCCTTGCAAAATCCTACCCGGTAGATGCGGATCTGGTTACAGGTGTTCCGGAATCCGGTATTCCGGCAGCAAAGGGTTATTCAGAAGAATCGGGAATCCCGTTTGGATTTGCATTTTATAAGAACAGCTATATCGGAAGAACCTTTATCAAACCGACACAGAAAGAACGTGAGTCCAGTGTCCATCTGAAACTGAGTGTACTGGATTCAGCAGTTAAAGGTAAACGTATCGTACTGGTAGACGATTCCATCGTGCGGGGAACTACGATCGCAAATCTGATCCGTATGCTGAAGAAGGCAGGTGCGCTGGAGGTTCATGTAAGAATCAGTTCACCGCCGTTCCTGCATCCATGTTATTTCGGAACAGATGTACCGTCCAATGATCAGCTGATTGCAAGCAATCACAGTGCACAGGAAATCTGTGAGATGATAGGAGCTGATTCTCTTGGATATATGCAGAGTGAATATCTTGAGGGAATGGCAGGTAATCTTCCGTTATGTAAAGCCTGCTTCGACGGTAAGTATCCGATGGATGTGGAAGCAGAACTCAACAAAAAAATCGACTGTGGATGTTGATATTTTTACAAAAATACATATTTACAAACGAAAAAAAATAAGGTATAGTAAATTTCATATTTTAGGATCTTATTCTGACAAAGGCGTCAGGAGCGATTGGGGATAGTCCCTTATACGCTTCTGGCGCCTTTTTTATTTTAAGATACAGGATAGAGGAGGAAATCGGTAATGGCAGTAAAATATGTTTTTGTAACAGGTGGTGTAGTATCCGGACTTGGTAAAGGTATTACGGCAGCGTCTCTCGGAAGACTTCTGAAAGCGCGCGGATATCAGGTGACTATGCAGAAGTTTGATCCTTATATCAATATTGACCCGGGTACAATGAATCCGATCCAGCATGGAGAAGTTTTTGTTACGGACGATGGTACAGAGACGGACTTGGATCTGGGGCATTATGAAAGATTTATTGATGAAAGTCTCGACAAAAATTCCAATGTAACGACTGGTAAGGTTTACTGGTCTGTATTACAGAAGGAACGTCACGGAGATTTCGGCGGAGGAACCGTGCAGGTTATCCCTCATATTACAAATGAGATTAAGAGCCGTTTCTATCGTGCAAAATCACAGGATGAAGAAAAAATTGCAATTATTGAAGTTGGTGGAACCGTCGGAGATATTGAAAGCCAGCCGTTTCTGGAATCTATCCGTCAGTTCCAGCATGATGTAGGACATGACAATGCAATTTTGGTTCATGTAACACTGATTCCATATCTGAAAGCCTCGGAAGAAATGAAGACCAAACCGACACAGGCGAGTGTTAAAGAACTTCAGGGAATGGGAATACAGCCGGATGTACTGGTATGCAGAAGCGAACATCCGTTGACTGATGAAATCAAAGGAAAGATCGCTCTGTTCTGTAACGTACCGGTCAGCCATGTACTGCAGAATCTGGATGTGGAATATCTGTATGAAGCACCGCTTGCCATGGAACGTGAGAAACTGGCAGATGTAGTACTGGAATCTTTAAGACTTGAAAACCGTAAACCGGACTTAAGTGAGTGGATTCAGATGGTCAATGACCTCAGAAATCCGGAAAGCGTTGTAAATATTGCAATGGTAGGAAAATATACACAGCTTCATGATGCGTACTTAAGTGTGGTAGAAGCTCTGAAACATGGTGGTATTTCCTGTAAAGCAAAGGTTGAGATCACCTGGATCGATTCTGAAGAACTGAATGAGAAAAATCTGGATCAGACACTTCATAAAGTAGACGGTATTCTTGTTCCGGGAGGATTTGGAAACAGAGGAACCGAAGGTATGATTCTTGCAGCACAGTATGCACGTGTACACAAGATTCCATATCTGGGTATCTGCCTCGGCATGCAGATGGCAATTGTGGAATTTGCCCGTCACGTGCTCGGATATGAAGATGCCAACAGTATCGAACTGGATCCGTCAACAAAGCATCCGGTAATTGCATTGATGCCGGATCAGGAGAGCGTGGAAGATCTGGGAGGTACTTTAAGACTCGGAAGCTATCCATGCGTACTTGCAGACAGCTCCAAAGCACTGGAATTGTTTGGAAAGAAAGAAATTCAGGAGCGTCACAGACATCGTTATGAAGTCAACAATGCATATCGTGAAGAATTTGCTACAAAAGGTATGACGATTGCAGGTACTTCTCCTGACGGCCACATCGTAGAGATGATCGAGATCAAGGATCACCCGTTTTACGAAGGAACACAGGGACATCCGGAATTCAAATCCAGACCAAACCATGCGCATCCGCTGTTTCGTGGATTTGTAAAGGCAGCAGATGATTATGCAAAACTGAAAAAGAGCCGGCAGGCGAAAAATCAGGAATAAGAAAGGGTAAATGAATATGCAGGAAGTAAGCAGAGAAAATCAGGGTCTGTACCGCAGTGAATTTGAACACGACAACTGCGGTATCGGTGCTGTTGTAAATATAAAAGGTAAAAAAACTCATGATACAGTTGCCAATGCTCTCAGGATTGTAGAACATCTGGAGCATCGTGCAGGTAAGGATGCAGAGGGAAAGACCGGTGACGGTGTTGGTATCCTTCTGCAGATCTCGCATAAATTTTTCAAAAAAGCCTGTAAAAAAGAAGGTTTTGAGATTGGTGATGAGAGAGAATACGGAATCGCCCAGTTCTTTTTCCCACAGCATGAGATCAAACGTGCACAGGCGAAAAAGATGTTTGAGATCATTGTGGAAAAAGAAGGACTGGAACTTCTCGGTTGGAGAACCGTGCCGGTAATCCCGGAGGTCCTCGGACACAAAGCAAGAGAATGTATGCCGTATATCATGCAGGCATTTATCAAAAAACCGGAAGAAGTGGAAAAAGGTCTGCCGTTTGACAGAATGCTGTATATTGCACGCCGCGAGTTTGAACAGAGTAATGATAATACTTATGTTGTGTCTATGAGCAGCCGTACGATCGTATATAAAGGTATGTTTCTTGTAGGACAGCTTCGCACATTCTTTGCAGATCTGCAGAGCCCGGATTATGAATCTGCGATCGCCATGGTACATTCCAGATTCAGTACAAACACCAATCCGAGCTGGGAGAGAGCACATCCGAACCGCTTTATGGTACACAATGGTGAAATCAATACCATTCGCGGAAATGCAGATAAGATGCTGGCAAGAGAAGAGAATATGGAATCTCCTTATCTGAAAGGTCAGCTCCATAAAGTCCTTCCGGTAGTAAACCGCAATGGTTCTGACTCTGCGATGCTGGATAATACACTGGAATTTCTGGTTATGAGTGGTATGGAGCTTCCGCTTGCAGTCATGATCACGATTCCGGAACCATGGGCATACAATGATACCATTTCTCAGGAAAAGAGAGATTTTTATCAGTATTATGCAACAATGATGGAGCCATGGGATGGTCCTGCGTCCATTCTGTTTTCTGATGGGGATGTGATGGGAGCAGTTCTTGACCGTAATGGTCTGCGTCCGTCCAGATATTATATTACTTCTGATGGATATATGATCCTTTCTTCTGAAGTTGGTGTCATGCCGGTACCGGAAGATAAGATTGTTTTAAAAGAGCGTCTGCATCCGGGCAAAATGCTGCTTGTAGATACCGTTCAGGGAAAAGTCATTGATGATGATGAACTGAAAGAAAAATATGCAACCATGCAGCCATACGGTGAGTGGCTGAACAGCAATCTGGTACAGCTTAAGGATATCAAGATTCCGAACATCCGTATGGAAGAATATACAGATGAACAGCGTGCACGTCTGCAGAAAGCATTCGGCTATACGTATGAACAATATCGTACTTCTATCCGCAACATGGCGCTGAACGGAGCTGAAAGCATCGGTGCAATGGGTGTGGATACACCGCTTGCCGTACTGTCTGATCAGGACCGCCCGTTATTTGATTATTTCAAACAGCTTTTTGCACAGGTTACAAACCCGCCAATCGATGCGATACGTGAAGAAATCGTTACTTCTACCAGTGTATATGTCGGTAAAGACGGAAACCTTCTGGTACAGCAGCCGGAAAACTGTCATGTACTGAAGATCGTTCATCCGATCCTGACAAATACCGATATGCTGAAAATCAAGAATATGCATCATGAGGGATTCAAAGTAGCAGTAGTATCGACACTTTATTATAAGAGTACAAAACTGGAACGTGCGATTGACCGCCTGTTTGTAGAAGTAGATAAAGCATACCGTGACGGTGCAAATATTCTGGTGCTTTCAGACAGAGGTGTGGATGAAAACCATATGCCGATCCCGTCACTCCTTGCAGTATCGGCGGTGCATCAGCATCTTGTAAAAACCAAGAAGAGTACATCTCTTGCCATTATTCTGGAATCCGGGGAACCAAGAGAAGTACATCACTTTGCAACATTGCTCGGCTATGGTGCAAGTGCCGTTAACCCTTATCTTGCTCTGGAAACGATCCGTGAGCTGATTGACAATCATATGCTGGATAAAGATTACTATGCAGCAGTAGAAGATTATAACCATGCGGTATTAAGCGGTATTGTCAAGATTGCGTCCAAAATGGGTATTTCCACGATCCAGTCTTATCAGGGATCCCAGATCTTTGAGGCAATCGGTATTTCTCAGGAAGTGATCGACAAATACTTTACAGGAACCGTAAGCCGTGTAGGTGGAATTACACTGGAAGACATTGAAGATAATGTAGAAAAACTTCATTCTGAGGCATTTGATCCGTTAGGCCTTGATACAGACCTTACACTGGACAGTGTCGGTGCACATAAAATGAGAAGTCAGGGAGAGGAACATCGTTACAACCCGCAGACGATCCATCTTCTGCAGGAGTCTACGTGGACCGGAAGCTACGATCTTTTCAAACAATATACAGCGCTGGCAGATAAAGAAAGCCATGGTGCACTCAGAGGTCTCCTGGAGTTTAATTATCCGGAAAAGGCAATCCCGATCGAAGAAGTCGAGAGTGTGGATGAAATCGTAAAACGATTCAAAACAGGTGCAATGTCCTATGGATCTATTTCACAGGAAGCACATGAGACACTTGCAATTGCGATGAACCATCTGCATGGTAAATCCAATACAGGTGAAGGTGGAGAGAGTGCAGAACGTATTGCTTCTGCCGGAAGCAAGAATGACCGCTGTTCCGCAATCAAACAGGTTGCCAGTGGCCGATTTGGTGTAACAAGCCGTTATCTTGTATCTGCAAGAGAAATCCAGATCAAGATGGCACAGGGTGCAAAACCAGGTGAAGGTGGACATCTTCCTGCCAAGAAAGTATATCCGTGGATTGCCAAAACACGTCATTCCACACCGGGTGTTTCTCTGATCTCACCACCGCCGCATCATGATATTTATTCCATTGAGGATCTGGCGCAGCTGATTTACGATTTAAAGAATTCAAATGTATATGCAGATATTTCTGTCAAACTGGTTTCTGAGGCTGGTGTCGGTACTGTCGCAGCAGGTGTTGCAAAAGCCGGTGCACAGACAGTCCTGATTTCCGGATATGATGGAGGAACAGGTGCCGCACCGAGAAGCTCTATCCACAATGCAGGACTTCCGTGGGAACTCGGCCTTGCAGAGACACATCAGACACTTCTTATGAACGGACTTCGTAACCGTGTGCGTATTGAGACAGACGGAAAGCTTATGAGTGGCCGTGATGTTGCAATCGCAGCACTTCTCGGCGCAGAAGAATTCGGCTTTGCGACAGCTCCGCTTGTAACAATGGGCTGTGTGATGATGCGTGTATGTAATCTGGATACATGTCCGGTAGGTGTTGCAACACAGAATCCGGAGCTTCGTAAACGCTTCCGCGGCAAACCGGAATATGTAGAAAACTTTATGAGATTTATTGCACAGGAACTGAGAGAATATATGGCACGTCTTGGCGTTCATACAGTAGATGAAATGGTTGGACGTACAGATCTCTTAAAACAGTCTCCGGATGCAGTCGAACCACATAAAGGAAAACTGGATTTAAGTGCAATTCTGAATAATCCATATGTCGGAAATGGTCAGAAAGTGACCTTTGACCCGAAAGCAGTATATAATTTTGAATTGGAGAAGACACTCGATGAAAAAGTTCTTCTTAAAAAATGCGCAAAGGCAATCTCAAAAAGAGAACACGTGGAATTAAGTGTGGATGTTACCAATACAGACCGTACTTTCGGCACGATCCTTGGTGCCGAGATCACCAGACAGACCGGAACAGGGCTGCCGGATGACACAGTAGTGATCAACTGTCATGGAGCAGGTGGACAGAGCTTCGGTGCATTTATTCCGAAAGGTCTTACACTGAATCTGACAGGTGACAGTAACGACTACTTCGGAAAAGGACTTTCCGGTGGTAAGCTGATCGTCAGAGTCCCGGAAAAAGCTGCATACAAACCAGAAGAAAATATCATTATCGGTAACGTTGCTCTGTATGGTGCAACCAGTGGCTATGCGTTTATCAATGGTGTTGCCGGTGAACGTTTTGCAGTTCGTAACTCCGGTGCCTATGCTGTTGTAGAAGGTGTCGGTGAACATGGATGTGAGTACATGACCGGTGGTCGTGTTGTTGTTCTCGGAAGAACCGGAAAGAACTTTGCAGCAGGTATGAGCGGCGGTATCGCATACGTTCTGGATGTGGAGAACAAGCTGTATAAGAACATCAACAAGGCAATGATCTCTATTGAAAAAGTGGAAAATAAATATGACAAAAAAGAACTGAAAACTCTGATCGAAGCACATGTAGCTGCAACGGGATCGGAGCTTGGACAGAAGGTTCTGGATCAGTTTGACATGTATCTGCCTCACTTCAAAAAACTCATTCCAAATGAGTACAAGAAGATGATCACATTAAGTGCAAAGCTTGAGGAAAAAGGACTTACCAGTGAGCAGGCGCAGATGGAAGCATTCTACGAAAGTATCGGAGCAAAGCATTAAGGAGGATGAGGAAACATGGGAAAGCCAACAGGATTTTTAGAATATAAAAGAGAGACAGCCAAAGTGCTGCCTCCAAAAGTCCGGATCGCCAACTTCAATGAATTCCGGACTCCGATCAGCAAAGAAAAACAGACCATTCAGGGCGCACGCTGTATGGCATGTGGTGTTCCGTTCTGTCAGTCAGGCATGATGCTTAATGGAATGGCTTCCGGATGTCCGCTGCACAATCTGGTGCCGGAAACAAATGATCTGGTTTATACAGGAAACTGGAAACAGGCATACTTAAGACTTTCCAAGACACACAGTTTTCCGGAGTTTACCTCCAGAGTATGTCCGGCACTCTGTGAAGCAGCCTGTACCTGCAATCTGGACAGCGAACCGGTTTCAACAAAAGAAAATGAGAGAGCGATTATTGAGACTGCATGGCAGGAAGGATGGGTAAAACCACAGATTCCGCGCGTGCGTACCGGTAAAACGATTGCTGTTGTCGGAAGCGGACCTTCCGGTCTGGCAGCTGCACAGCAGCTGAACAGAAGAGGCCATAGTGTTACTGTTTATGAGAGAAATGACAGACCAGGAGGGTTGCTCAGATATGGTATTCCGAATATGAAGCTGGAGAAATCGGTCGTAGACAGACGAATCCATTTAATGGAAGAAGAGGGTGTTCAGTTTGTATTAAATACAAATGTAGGAAAAGACATTACAGCAGAAGAACTTCTTAAGAAATATGACCGTGTTATTCTTGCATGTGGAGCATCCAATCCAAGAGATATCAAAGCCCCGGGAAGAGAAGCAAAAGGAATTTATTTCGCCGTAGATTTCCTCGGACAAGTAACAAAGACTCTTCTGGATTCGAATTTCGAGAAAGTTCCGTATGAACTGGCAAAAGATAAACATGTGCTGGTCATCGGTGGTGGTGATACCGGTAACGACTGTGTAGGTACAAGTATACGTCTCGGTGCAAAATCTGTGACACAGCTTGAGATGATGCCGAAGCCTCCGGCAGAGCGTGCGGCAAACAATCCATGGCCGGAGTGGCCGCGCATCCTCAAAACAGATTATGGTCAGGAAGAAGCAATTGCCGTATTCGGACATGATCCTCGTGTATATCAGACAACCGTCACAGAGTTTATTGCAGATAAAAAAGGAAATGTCTGCAAGGCAAAAGTTGTCAAACTGAAACCGCAGAAAGACGAAAAGACCGGAAGAATGATGATGGTACCGGTCGAGGGAACAGAAGAAGTGATTCCGGCAGATGTAGTGCTGATCGCAGCAGGTTTCCTCGGAAGTCAGAAATATGTTACCGATGCATTTAAGGTAAATATCAATGGCCGTACAAATGTAGAGACAAAACCGGAAGCATATGAAACCTCTGTTCAGAGAGTTTTTACAGCAGGTGATATGCACCGCGGACAGTCCCTGGTAGTATGGGCAATCCGTGAAGGTCGCGAGGCTGCAAGAGCCGTAGATGAATCCCTGATGGGCTATACAAATCTCTGAAAAAAGTAAAATAGTGCCTTAAAAAGTCTCAAAAAAGAGAGTTGACAAAGATCATGCAGATTGCTATAATACCTGCATGAACAAGGGCGTTCTTTTGGAGGGTAACCCTCCAGAAGTGCGCCCCTTTTTTATTTATTTTTCAAATATAAGGAGAGAATACTATGGGGAATTACACCAGAGAGGAAATATTGCAGATGGTTGAGGAGGAAGACGTAGAATTTATTCGTCTTCAGTTCACCGATATGTTCGGGGCAATTAAGAATATCGCTGTGACGGCTCGGGAACTTCCCCGTGCGTTAGATAATCGCTGTATGATCAACGGCGAACAGATTGCGGAGATGGATATGGAGAAAGGTTCAGACCTTTATCTCAGCCCGATACTGGATACTTTTGCAATTCTGCCATGGCGTCCACAGCAGGGGAAAGTAGCCAGAATGATCTGTGATCTGTATTTTCCGGATGGTACACCGTATAAAAACAGCCCGCGATATATTCTGGAAAACGTGGCAGGCAAGGCACAGGAAGAAGGCTATACCTGTTATATCGATCCGGAATGTGAGTTTTTCCTGTTCCATACCGATGACAATGGCAATCCGACGACTGTGACACATGAGCAGGCGGGATATCTGGATATCAGTCCGCTGGACCTCGGGGAAAATGCCAGAAGAGATATGGTACTTACATTAGAAGATATGGGAATGGAAGTAGAATCTTCCCATCATGAAGCTGCACCGGCACAGCATGAGATTGATTTCCGTTATGGTGAGATCCGTAAGATTGCCGACTGCATTACGACTTTTAAGATGGCAGTCCGTATTGTGGCAAAACGCCATGGACTTCATGCCACATTTATGCCGAAGCCAAAGGCAGAAGCAAATGGTTCCGGTATGCACATCCAGTTTTCTCTGATCAAAAATGGGGAAAATGTATTTGAATGCGCAGACCGTCCGGGAGAACTCAGTGAAGAAGCATATTATTTTATAGGAGGTCTTCTGGCACACAGCAAGGAAATGGCACTGATTACCAATCCACTGGTCAATTCCTATAAGCGACTTGTTCCGGGATATGATGCACCGACAGAACTTACATGGACTGAAAATAACCAGAATTCGTTGGTTCGTATTCCGGTAACCAGAGGAGAGGGGATTCGCGTAGAACTTCGAAGCCCGGATGCTTCTGCAAACCCATATGTGGTACTGGCAGTCTGCCTTGCCGCAGGTCTTGACGGAATCAAAAACAAGATCACACCGACAAAATCATCAAATCTTGCGGCACAGGATCAGCAGGCAGAACATCTTCCGGAAACATTAAAGGAAGCAATTGATTATTTTGAGTCCAGTTCATGGGTAAAAGAAGTACTTGGTGAGGAATTTTGCAGACAGTATATTGCAGCGAAAAAGAATGAATGGCTGAGATATACCAGACAGGTGACTGACTGGGAAATCGCAGAATATCTGTATCGACTGTAAGGAGACTTTACACATACTGTAAGTGAGATGAATAAGACAAGGGGAAGAGGAGAGACACTTTTATGAGCAGTATTGTTATTGCATTACCGAAAATAGAAGATGCCAAAAAAATCCGCAGCGTTCTTGAACGTCACGGATTTACGGTAGCCTCTGTATGCAGTACTGCATCAAGTGCCCTTTCGAATGCCTCGGAACTTGGAAGCGGTGTTCTGATCTGCGGACATCGTCTGCCGGATATGAACTATCTGGATCTGTCTGAGTGTCTGCCGAGAGATTTTGAAATGTTGCTGCTGGCATCTGCGAGGGTGATCTGTGAAGTGCCATCCTCTATTCTTTCAGTGGAGATGCCGATAAAGGCCGGTGATCTGGTCAACACGGTCAGCATGATCCTGATGCAGCAGGAACGAAAGAGACGTAAAGAAAAAAAGAAACCAAAACTTCGTTCGGAGAAAGAGCAGAATTATATTTCCAATGCGAAGATGATGCTGATGAAGCGAAATCATTTGAATGAAGAAGATGCATACAGGTATATCCAGAAATCCAGTATGGATTCCGGAACGAATATGGTGGAGACAGCACAGATGCTTCTGATGCTGTTATATGAAAGCTGATACAGCAATGCTGGAAGTAAGGGACGGATCTGTAAAGATCCGGACTTCACAATATAAAAAGACGAGATATATGGAGGATGAGGAAATGGAGTTTTTGAACGGTATTTACAAAAAAGAAGTAACCGAATGGGATGAGCTGTTAGGTACTTCTCTCTTAAATCAGGAAGTTATTCTGGAAGGAGCCGTTCACAGCATCCGTAATATGGGCGATGTGGCTTTTGTGATCCTGAGAAGAAGAGAGGGACTTTTTCAGACTGTTGTTGAGAATGAAAAAGCAAATCTTTCCGTTCATGATCTGAAAGAAGCGATGACTCTCCGTGTAAAAGGAATTCTGAATGAGGAAGAAAGAGCTCCTCATGGAAGAGAAATCCGTATTCGGGAGGCAGAGATTCTTTCAACACCGGCAGAACCGATGCCGCTGGCAATTGACAAATGGAAATTAAATACTTCTCTGGAGGCAAAACTGAATTTACGTCCGATCGCACTCCGTAATGTGCAGGAGCGCTCCAAATTTAAGATTCAGGAAGCACTGACACGTGCTTTCCGTGATTTCCTCTACGAACAGGGATTTACTGAAATCCATACACCAAAGATCGGGGCAAGAGGAGCCGAAGGTGGTGCAAACCTTTTCAAATTCAGCTATTTCCACAAACCGGCTGTTCTTGCACAGAGCCCACAGTTTTACAAACAGATGATGGTAGGTGTTTTCGATCGTGTGTTTGAGACCGGACCGGTATTCCGTGCCGAGAAACATAATACCAAACGTCATCTGAATGAATATACCAGTCTTGACTTTGAGATGGGTTATATTGACGGATTCGAAGATATCATGGGAATGGAAACAGGATTTCTTCAGTATGCGATGGAATTACTTAAGAAAGACTATGCAAAGGAACTTCAGATCCTTAAGATCGAACTTCCGAAAGTAGATCAGATTCCGGCGGTACGTTTTGACAAGGCAAAAGAACTTGTCGCTGAAAAATATAACCGCAAGATCCGTAACCCGTATGATCTGGAACCGGAAGAAGAAGCACTGATCGGAAGATATTTCAAAGAAGAATATGACGCTGATTTTGTTTTTGTAACACATTATCCGTCAAAGAAACGTCCGTTCTATGCAATGGATGATCCGGCAGATGATAAGTTTACATTAAGTTTTGACCTTCTGTTCCACGGACTGGAAGTAACAACCGGAGGCCAGCGTATCCATGATTACAATCAGCTTAAAGCAAAGATTGCTGCAAGGGGCATGGAAGAAGAAGGTATGGAGCAGTATCTGGATACTTTCAAACATGGAATGCCGCCACACGGAGGTCTTGGTATCGGACTGGAACGTCTGACTATGCAGCTTCTTGGTGAGGAGAATGTCCGTGAAGCATGTCTGTTCCCTAGAGATCTGAACAGACTGGAGCCGTAGGATAAGCAGGAGGAACAAAAATGGCAAAGATCATAGATGATGAAACAATAGAAAATGTATGTATTCTTGCGAAACTTTCCCTAAGTGACGAAGCAAAGGAAAAAGCAAAAGAAGACATGCAGAAGATGCTGGATTATGTGGAAAAGCTGGATGAACTGGATACCGAAGGGGTTGAACCGCTTTCACATATCTTTGGTGATCAGAATGTATTCCGTGAAGACGTGGTAACAAACGGAGACAATAAAGAAGCAATGCTTGCAAATGCACCAAAGGCAAAAGAAGGACAGTATCAGGTACCGAAGACCATCGGATAACAGAAGTGATCCGGATAGAGGAGAAGAATTATGGAACTGGAAACAATGACAGCATTAGAACTGACAGCAAAGATAAAGCAGCGTCAGATCCATGTAGTGGATGGCGTGAAAGCGGTCTTTGACCAGATTGAAAGTAAAGAAGAAACGGTGCATGCTTACCTTGACCTTTACAAAAAAGAAGCATATGCACGTGCAAAAGAAGTGGAAAAAGGAATTGCAGACGGTACTTATGCAGGACCGCTTGCAGGTGTTCCGATTGCAATAAAAGATAATATCTGTATCAAAGGAAAGAAAACAACCTGTGCATCCAGAATCCTTGAGAATTTTGTTCCGCAGTACAATGCAGAGGTCATTGACCGTCTGGAAAAAGCAGGAATGATCATTATAGGTAAGACAAATATGGATGAGTTTGCCATGGGAAGTACTACAGAGACTTCAGCCTACGGAGTGACAAGAAACCCGTGGAACACAGAACATGTTCCGGGCGGCTCTTCCGGCGGTTCCTGTGCGGCAGTTGCAGCAGGAGAAACTTTTCTGGCACTCGGATCTGATACCGGTGGATCTATCCGTCAGCCGAGTTCTTTTTGTGGCGTGACCGGAATTAAGCCGACTTACGGTACCGTATCCCGTTATGGCCTGGTTGCCTATGCGTCTTCGCTGGATCAGATCGGACCGGTAGGAAAGAATGTGGCAGACTGTGCCGCACTTCTTGAAGTGATTGCCGGACATGATCCGAAAGACAGCACTTCACTTGAAAGAAATGATCTTGATTTCAGTAAGAGTCTGGAAGAAAAGAAACTTCTCGGTATGAAATTCGGTGTGCCGAAAGAATTCCTTGCAAAAGGTCTTGACCCGGAAGTGAAAGATTCGTTTATGAATGTGTTGAAGACACTTACTGAACAGGGTGCGATCGTAGAGTTTTTCTCCGTAGAGACTATGGAATATATGATTCCTGCATATTATATCATTGCCAGCGCAGAGGCAAGCTCAAATCTGGAGCGTTTTGACGGTGTAAAATATGGTTATCGTGCAGCTGAGTATGGGGGATTGCACGACATGTACAAGAAGACGAGAACAGAAGCTTTCGGTGAGGAAGTCAAACGTCGTATCATGCTTGGATCATTTGTATTAAGTTCCGGATATTATGATGCATATTATCTGAAAGCACTGCGTACAAAAGCACTGATCAAGAAAGAGTTTGATCAGGCATTTGAAAAATATGATGTGATTCTTGCACCGGCGGCGCCTTATACAGCACCAAAGATCGGGGAAAGTCTGAAAGATCCGCTTGCCATGTATCTTGGTGATATTTATACTGTTGCAGTCAATCTCTGTGGCCTGCCGGGAATCACGGTTCCATGCGGAATGGACAAAACCGGAATGCCAATCGGTATCCAGATGATCGGTGACTGTTTTGCAGAGAAGAAAATCCTCCGTGCAGCCGCTGCCTATGAGGCAGTCAGGGGAGCATTCCCGACTCCGGAGAAAGGAGGCAAAAGGGCATGAAACAGTATGAGACAGTCATTGGTCTTGAAGTCCATGTAGAACTTGCAACAAAAACAAAGATTTTCTGCGGATGCTCCACAGAATTCGGGGGCGCTCCAAATACACATACCTGCCCGGTCTGCACCGGTATGCCGGGATCACTGCCTGTTCTGAACCGTCAGGTGGTAGAATTTGCACTGAAAGCCGGACTTGCAGCAAACTGTCAGATCAACCAGTACTGCAAATTTGACAGAAAAAACTATTTTTATCCGGATAACCCGCAGAACTATCAGATTTCCCAGCTGTATCTGCCTATCTGTCGTGACGGATGGGTAGAGATTGAGACTTCTGCCGGAAAGAAAAAAGTCCGCATTCACGAAATGCATATGGAAGAAGATGCCGGTAAACTGATCCATGATGAGTGGGAAGACTGCTCACTGGTAGACTATAACCGAAGCGGAGTGCCGCTGATCGAGATTGTTTCCGAACCGGACATGAGAAGCTCAGAAGAGGTTATTGCATACCTTGAAAAACTGCGTTGTATGATGCAGTATCTCGGTGTATCTGACTGCAAACTGCAGGAAGGCTCCATGCGAGCTGATGTTAACCTGTCTGTCCGTGAAGCAGGCAGTGAGACATTCGGAACAAGAACCGAGATGAAAAACCTGAACTCTTTCAAGGCAATCGCAAGAGCCATCGAGGGAGAAAGAGAACGTCAGATTGAACTGATCGAAGAGGGCAGAGCTGTTGTCCAGGAAACACGTCGTTGGGATGATAACAAAGAATCTTCCCATGCAATGCGTTCTAAAGAAGATGCAAAAGATTACCGCTATTTTCCGGATCCGGATCTTCCGCCGATTCATATATCTGATGAGTGGATAAAAAAGATACGTGAATCCCAGCCGGAACTCAGAGAAGAAAAGCAGCTTCGTTATCAGTCAGAATATGAATTATCTGCGTATGATGCAGGAATTCTTACAGAGTCCAGACACCTTTCGCTCCTCTTTGAAGAAGTGGCAAAACTCTGTGGCAATCCAAAGAAAGCTGCCAACTGGTTTATGGGAGAAGTTCTTCGCCTTACCAAAGATAAAGGACTTGATGTGGAAAAAGTTTCTTTCACACCAAAACATCTTTCAGATCTGATTTCCATGGTGGAGAAAAAAGAAGTCAGCGCCCAGAATGCAAAGAAAGTTTTCGAAAAAGTCTTTGAAGAAGACATTGATCCGGTTGCATATATCGAAGAAAACGGTCTGAAGATAGTTGAAGACACCGGACTTCTCAACGATACGTTACAGAAGATCATGGACGAGAATCCGGGACCTCTGGAAGAACTTCTCGGCGGCAAAGAAAAAGTTTTCGGATTCTTTGTCGGTAAGATGATGAGGGAACTGAAGGGCAAAGCAAGTCCGGATGCGGTACGCGAGGCTCTTGTAAAAGAAGTAGAACGAAGAAAGAATCAGTAGACAGGTTAGGAGAGAATATTATGGTTACGGTAAATAAAAATTACCTGAAACTTCCGGGAAGCTATCTTTTTTCCACAATTGCAAAAAAAGTAGCAGCCTATCAGGAAGCAAATCCGGATGTACAGATCGTACGTCTGGGAATCGGAGATGTTACACAGCCATTGGCACCGGCGATCATTGATGCACTGCACAAATCCGTTGATGAGATGGCAAATGCAGAAACCTTTCATGGTTATGCACCGGATCTCGGATATGAATTCTTACGCAGCGCAATTGCAAAAAACGATTATGAAGCACGTGGATGTGACATTCATGCAGATGAAATTTTCGTTTCCGACGGAGCAAAAAGTGATTCCGGTAACATTCAGGAAATCTTTGGTATTGAGAATAAAGTAGCTGTATGTGACCCGGTTTACCCGGTTTATGTTGACACAAATGTGATGGCGGGTCGTACAGGAGAGTATAATACAAAAAGAGAAAACTTTGACGGAGTGATCTATATGCCGTGTCTGGAAGAAAATGGATTTCTTCCGGAGTTTCCGGCAGAGACTCCGGATCTGATCTATCTCTGTTTCCCGAACAATCCGAGTGGTGCGGCAATCACAAAGGACAAGCTTCAGGAATGGGTAGATTATGCAAATAAAAATGGTGCAGTGATCATTTATGATGCTGCATATGAGGCTTATATTACAGAAGAAAATGTTCCACACAGCATTTATGAGTGCGAGGGTGCACGTACCTGTGCAATCGAGCTTAGAAGTTTTTCAAAAAATGCCGGATTTACAGGTGTCCGCCTTGGATTTACCGTTGTTCCGAAAGATCTGGTAAGAGAAGGTGTTGCACTGCATGTTCTCTGGGCAAGACGTCACGGAACAAAATTTAATGGTGCACCGTATATTGTACAGCGTGCCGGTGAAGCTGTTTATTCACCGGAAGGAAAGGCGCAGCTGAAAGAGCAG
>CAKROE010000041.1 GCA_934371915.1 uncultured Blautia sp.
GTGCCATTTCAGCATACTAGTTTCTGGCTCCTTCTGTGAAGAAAATAGTGTTTATAAAAGGATGCCCCCTTTTATAAAATTTAAACGAAAAAATAAACAGGGTCGCGAATGCTGCAACCCTGTTATGGATACATCTTATGCAGAGCAGTTATACTCTGCGCTGTTTCCCCCAGAGTCCCTGACTCCGCATTTCCAGATATTCCTGATATGCTTTTTCTACAATCTGTTTCTCATTGGAGAAACGGAGAAGATGATAGATTTCATGGAATTTGTAATATCCGGAATCTACAAAAAATTCTTCTCTCTGAGGTCTGCTATGATAATTATCAGCCGTCATCAGATACCAATGTACTTCTTTTGTAACAATATCTTCAGGTACAGTAAAATTATAGTGGCTCTTGCCGATATATTTTACGACAGTAGCTCTTACTCCTGCTTCTTCATGTACCTCGCGTAAGGCAGTTTCAATGTGTGTCTCGCCCGGTTCTACGGTTCCCTTCGGGAGTACCCAACCTTCATAACGGTTCTTATAAGATTTATAAAGTGCCAGTATCTTACCTCGATAAATTACCACACCGCCACAGCTTGTTGCTTCTATCATTTTGCAATTTCCTCCTGTAATGCGTGTGAGTTTCATATCTTGAACTGCATATAGTATAACTCTTTTTTGGTCGACTGGCAACTGTTTATCAATTATTGCTGATCAAAATGATAAGCATCAAAAAGATCTGCTGCGATTGGTACGGCTGCTTCACTTCCGGTACCGCCGCCCTCAACGATTACTGCAACAACAAGATCAGGATCATCGACGTTGGAATATCCGATGAACCAGGAATGACTGGAACCATTTTCGTCATATTCTGCAGAGCCGGTCTTGCCGGCTGCTGTATAGCCTCTGCCGTTTAGGGCGGAAGCGGTACCGCTTTCTACAACACCTTTCATAAGTTTGCCGAGAATTGCGGCCTCGTTACTTGTCATCAGACGTTTGTACGTAGACGGCTCAGTGGTTTTGATGGTATCACCATTCGTATTGATCACTTTATCAATCAGATATGGCTCCATAAGGACACCATTGTTTGCAATAGCACTTGTAATAAGTGCCATATGCATCGGAGAAACAAGTGTGTTTCCCTGACCGATGGCAGTCTGCATGATCAATGGAATGCCGGAACTTCCATTCAGTGAGAAACTGCTTTTACGATAAGAATTAAGTGGCAGTTTTTTATTAAACAAAAGATCTTCGCTTGTTTTTAAAAGGGATGCACCGCCGAGTTCTGTACCGATCTCAGCAAAGGCGCAGTTGCAGGAATTGGCAAATGCCGTATAAAAATCTTCGGTACCGTGTACTTTTCCATTGTAACACTGGATAGTATGTCCTTCTTTTGTGATGCTTCCCTGGCAGTCAAAAGAAAAACCGTTAAAGCTTCCATGTGTTCGGAAATAATCAAGTGCAGTGACTACTTTAAAAGTTGATCCCGGAGGATACTGTCCCATGGTAGCTCTGTTGAGCAGACTGCTGTTGGTTTCGTCGTTTACAAGGCTGTCCCAGTTTTCGGAAATCGTGTTGGGATCGAAATCCGGTTTGCTGACCATTGCAAGTATCCTGCCTGTAGATGGCTCAAGCGCAACAACGGCTCCTCTTCTGTCACCGAGAGAATTATATGCAGTGGTCTGAAGGTCAGCACTCAGAGTAGATACTACGCTGTCACCGGTATTTTTGGTTCCCATAAATTCATTACGGATCTGATTCAGGAAAAATTCGTGTGAAGAAAGCAGCTGAAAGTTTGCTTCGGATTCAAGGCCACTTTTTCCATTGGTATCATATCCGACTACATGTGCAAATGTATTACCATAAGGATAAGAACGCTCTTCTGTTCCGTCTTCGGAAACATTGGTCTGAGCAAGTACTTCGCCGTCGGAGGACAGAATACTGCCGCGGACGACCCGGTCAGAAAAAGTATCCTGACGTGTGTTGTATGGACTGTTGATAAAATCATCACTTTTTATGGTGTTGAAATAAATAAGATAACCGATCAGTCCCATAAAAATAGCCACGAAAAATACAGATACACAGGTGTAGCTTCGGTTTCGGGCGCGGCGTCTTTTAGATCTGGCGCGTTCTTCTAATTTCCTCTCTCTCTCTGATTCGCTGTATTGCCTCTTGTCTTCGTTTCTCAAATTCCTCGTCCTCGTCTTCTCTTAAAATATAAAGTCCCTGAATGATTGCAAGCATCAGGATCGTACATAATAATGAACTTCCACCGTAGCTTACAAGCGGGAGTGTTACACCGGTCATAGGGATAAATTTGGTTGCGCCACCGATCGTAAGGAAAACCTGAAAAGCATATTCGGTACCAAGTCCCAGTGCAATCAGTTTATAAAAAGGATTAATGATACGCAGTGCAATATTTACGATCATGAGGAAAAAGCTCATGCATA
Source organism: uncultured Blautia sp. (assembly GCA_934371915.1). GTDB lineage: Bacteria > Bacillota > Clostridia > Lachnospirales > Lachnospiraceae > Blautia_A. The sequence continues at coordinate 2,440 of CAKROE010000041.1, forward strand.
CAAGAATCAGGCAGATTGCAAAAATGCCGCCAAGCTCCTCGCAGATTGCACTGAAAATAAAGTCATTTTTGACAACAGGAATAGATTCCGGGGAACCCTGACAAAGTCCCATGCCAAACCATCCACCGGTACCGATTGCGAAAAGTGACTGCACGATCTGGTAACCTTCATTCTGATAAACAGCCATCGGGTCTTTCCAGGCGCTTACTCGCTGACGGACATGCCCGAAAAGATGGTAAGCCACAACTGCTGCGCCGGAACCTCCGACAATACCAAGTCCGAGGTAACCGACATTTCTTGTGGCCACATAAACCATAATAAGGTATGCGGCAAAAAAGATCACGGCACTTCCAAGGTCTTTGGAAAGTACCAGAATTCCGACGTGAAGTGCGGCAACGACAGTCACCTGCACAATAGCACGGAAACTGGTGTCTCTCGACAAAAAGGATGCCATAAAGAATACAAAGGTAATCTTGATTGCTTCGGAGGGCTGTACACCCATAAGAGAAAGTTTTGCACCATAGCTTGTCCTTGCAAGTGCAAAAACTGCGCCAAGCAGAACGACACCGATTCCGGCATAGACCCACGTCAGCTTACGCAGAAATCGCATTTTTCGGATCATTACCGGAATGATCAGTGCAATGCCACTGGCTCCGGCTGCAATCAGAAGCTGTTTCTGTGCTGCGGAGATATCCAGCCTGCACAACATGATAAAACCGACGCTTAAAAGCATACACATATTATTCAGAAGAAGTATGGATGCTTTTTTGTAAAAGAGACGGTATAAAATCTGGATTGCAGCAAAAAACAGCAGCATTTCCGCATAAAATTGAACAACCTGAAAGTTGAAGGTTTTCAGATAGATTATCAGAAATGCAGTAAAATCAATAAAAAAGATCAACAGAAGCTGCTGACGCAAAAGTTCGTTGCGCTCATCTTCATCAGGCTGGCGTACTGTATAAAAACAGTGAAACGTATAAATGATCATCAACGTCAGGATGATATATTTGGAAAGTTCTACTATTACGTTAATCATATGCCCTATTCGGCTCCTCTTTTAAAATGTCCTTTTGTATAATTTCTCTCTGCCGGAACCTTATGATGAAGGTAGACATCCAGAAATTCCTGAAGGATTTTAGCTGCCTGAGCTGGTGTTTCTGTAGTAAAATTCAGGCGGAAATCCTGAATTCCGAGATTTCGTACCTTGTCTGATTCCTGCAGAAGTCCAAGCGGAAGGCTGTTATAAAGGATATTATAACAATGCTTTTCTTTTACTGTAGTTCCGGTTTTCCATGGGTGACAGACACAGACGCTGCAGAATTCCTTATCGTAACGGTCTTTCAAAATCATGGACTGTTCGTTGCAGTCACAGCCCTGCGTGTTCTTTCTGACACACTGTGCGGAAAGCATCAGGGGGATATTGCCATACAGAATCATTTCGCTGCCGGCATTGCTACGGTGACGAAGTTCTTTTTCGTTGAGCTCATAAGGAAGCGTATTTCTGAGAATATTTTCGTTTTCCCAGAATGCGATTGCCTCATCATTCCATGTATACATGGAAGCGTCCAGAATGCAGTGTTTTTGCCATCCAAGTTCTTTAAGCATTCCGTAACTCTCGAGATTCCGTACGAGAAAGCCTTTCAGTTTGCCCTCAGAAAGCCATAAACGGCAGGTATCAAAAAGTCCTTTTGGTGCGCTGCCCCGGGTGATATAAGGAAGTGAAAGATACAGCTCTTTTTCTTTATATATGCCGGAGTTTATCAGTTCTTTCAATGCATCGTAATATACATACAGTCCGGAAATTTCAGGATTTTTGCAGAGTGCTGCTGCCTGCGCTCTGGTTTCGCAGGAAACCAGGAACTTAAGTGTTTTTTTCGCAGGTGCAGTATTCTCAACTGTACTGTATCGGATCTGATCGGAAACTGTGCGCTTCTGTCTGCCGTAAAGATTTTCTTCGAGAAGTTGTATTGCATTTCTCCGAAGCTCATTCAATACGCGAATCGGTACAAAAATCTGCTCTCCCATCTCAATATCCAGGGATTTCCATACAAACGGTGTATTTCCGAGCTTTTCCATCTGTTGTCTGATTCGGTTTTCTGCCATAGGCTGGTCTTTGGCAAACTGCACGTCTTCTGCGGTTGCGGTGATATGAACATCACGACAGGCAATATCGAGCATTGCCGGGGCGCCCGGATATAAGATTAAAGTTCCGCTGACAGGTTCTTTGCGTGAAGGCAGGGATTCTGGCAGGCCGTTTGATTTTTTGTCATTTGTGAAGGCCATCATGGAAGGGCCGTTTGACTGCCTGTAATATCCCTGGCACGATCCACCCCGGCTGAAAATATCAAGCAGGTATTGGCAATCCTGATCTGTAACATGGTATGGCTGTTTGTTATTAAGAAGTATATCCAGATATTTCCGATACATTCCGGTGACAGCGGCTGTATATCCGGGCTGTTTCATACGGCCTTCGATTTTCAGTGAGGTAACACCCGCATTTATGATCTCCGGTAAAAGATCAAGGGTACACATGTCTTTGAGGCTTAAAGGACAAAAATCTTTCTGTGCTCTGGAATGACGTGTATCAGGAGTGCGAACCTGGTAAGGAAGGCGGCACGGCTGTGCACATCGCCCACGGTTTCCGCTTCTGCCGCCAAGCATACTGCTCATAAGACATTGCCCTGAAAAGCTGTAACAAAGTGCACCATGAATAAATGCTTCGATTTCAATAGGACTTGCCTGATGCATGGCAGAAAGTTCTTCAAGAGACAGTTCTCTGGCAGCAACTACACGTGTAGCCCCCTGTTCCTCAAGAAATTTCATTCCCTTTGGACCGGTAACAGTCATCTGTGTACTGGCATGGAGATGAAGTCCGGGGAAATTATTACGGATAAACTGAAATACTCCGAGATCCTGCACAATGACTGCATCGAGTCCCTCTTCGTATAAAGGGCGAAGGGAATCATATAAACGTTCTTTGAGTTCTCTGTTTTTGAGAAGTGTATTTACAGTCAGATAAAGCTTCTTTCCGTGAATGTGTGCGGTATGGATTGCGCGGATCAGTTCTTCCTGTGTGAAATTGCGCGCATATGCTCTTGCACCGAAGTCCGGACCGCCTACGTAAACTGCGTCAGCGCCTGCTCCAAGTGCAGCCTCAAAGGCTTCATAAGAACCTGCCGGTGCAAGAAGTTCGATTTCGTGTGTTATATTCAAAATATACCATCCTTTTCTAAAAGCTGGATTTAAACAAATAAAGAGGACTACCGAAGCAATCCCCTTCCTGCTTTACTTAAGCAATTTGTCAATTTCCTCATTCAGGCTCTTGACTTTATCTTCGAGAAGCTCGTTCTGATGCTGGGCTTCCTGCTGTTTTTTCTCTGTTTCTTCAATCTTCATGCGAAGCGCGATCAGTTCGTGCTTCAGTTCGTACATTTCCTGATCCTTCTGCTGAAGATCCTGTTCGAAAATTTCAGCCTGCTTTTTTGCTTTAAAATAGTCATCTGTGACATTCAGACTCAATAATGTATGTTTGGTTTCGGCGGACTGACGGGAATATCCGGGCATTTCGCCTAATTCTGCCATTTTATTATTTATATAAGATGCAACTTTCTGGAAATACTCCTCAGATTCGTAACCTCCCAGAGTGAAGATCTTGCCTCCGATTACTACCTGCGCCGTATTTTTGACTGCCATAACAAGCCTCCCGTGAATTTGTAGTTTCTTCCAATCATTATAATCGAATTTTGTAGAAATGTATAGGAATTTTTACGAATTGTTTTCAAAAATGTTTTTCTGCGTTAATTCTGCGTGGTTTTTTCAAACCCGAGATGCTCGTATGCAAGTGCGGATGCGGTACGGCCACGCGGAGTACGATTCAGAAATCCATTTTGCAAAAGATATGGTTCATATACATCCTCCAGTGTTCCGGCATCTTCACCGATAGCAGCTGCCAGTGTCTCCAGACCGACCGGACCGCCCTGAAAATTGATGATCAGAGTCTGCAGAATACGGCGGTCGATCTTGTCGAGACCGTACTGATCTACTTCCAGAAGATCAAGCGCAAACACGGCTACTTCGTAGGTGATCTTTCCATCATATTTGACCTGTGCAAAATCACGCACTCTCTTAAGAAGGCGGTTTGCAAGACGAGGTGTACCCCTGGAACGTTTGGCTATCTCTGCGGCGCCTCTTGTGTCGATTTCAACTCCAAGTACTTCGGCAGAACGCAGAATAATGGTCTGCAGTTCTTTCTGATCATAAAATTCCAGATGATGCATAACTCCGAAACGGTCACGTAAAGGTGCGGATAACAGACCGGCTCTGGTCGTAGCACCGACCAGTGTAAATTTCGGAAGGTCAAGTCGGATGGATCTTGCAGAAGCCCCCTTACCGATCATAATATCAATTGCAAAATCTTCCATAGCAGGGTAAAGTACTTCTTCTACCTGACGGTTCAGACGATGAATTTCGTCGACAAATAAAATATCGCCTTCCTGAAGGTTATTCAGAATGGCAGCCATTTCACCGGGCTTTTCGATTGCAGGACCGGAAGTAACTTTCATGTGTGTGCCCATCTCATTGGCAATGATACCGGATAAGGTGGTTTTACCAAGTCCGGGAGGTCCGTAAAACAGTACATGATCCAGCGCATCGTGCCGCTGCTTTGCTGCTTCTATATAAATTTTAAGTGTTTTTTTGGTTTTTTCCTGACCGATGTATTCATCCAGTGTCTGAGGACGGAGATTGCCCTCCAGAGGAAGATCTTCTTCGGTCACATCGGTGGTGATCATTCTTTTATCCATTGCTAATCTTTACTCCAATCAGAAGAGTTTCAGGGCGGCTTTCAAAAGACCTTCTACGTCATCCGGTGAGATATCGGTGACTTTGCGTACGGCTTTCATAGCTTCTGTACTGCTGTATCCGAGAGCAACCAGTGCTTCCACAGCTTCCTGTCTGCCATCATGAAGGACAGAACCGGAAAGATCAGCGGCCTCCTGTTCGTGAGCAAGCTTTTTCTCGAAGGCGTCTTCAAGTTTCAGCTTGTCTTTCAGTTCCAGAATCAGTTTCTGAGCAGTCTTCTTACCGATGCCAGGTGCCCGGGAAATCGTCTTGATGTCATCAGAAAGAACAGCAAAACGAAGTTCATCTGCGGTAAGCCCGGCAAGTACTCCGAGAGCTGCCTTTGGGCCGATACCGTTGACGTTCAGAAGCAGCCGGAACATTTCCAGGTCATCTCTGGAAAGAAAACCATATAACTGCATGGCATCTTCTCTTACATGAAAATATGTATGAATTTTAATTTCTCCATCTGAACGTGATGCCTGTTCGATAGATGAACCTGTCATAAAAATCTCATATCCGATTCCGCCGGCTTCCAGAATAACGGAATTTTCGGTGGTATCGGCTACAAGACCGCGAATAAATGAAATCATGCTGTCTCTCCTGTGATTTATAGAATCCGTAAAACTTACTCTCCCAATGATACCATAGGAATCTGTAAAAAGCAAACATCTATTCGAATAAATCAGCGGACACTCCGGCATGCAAAAATCCGGCGAAGGAAAATTCCTCCGCCGGATCATCCAGGCTGTACTTAAAGAATAACGTGTCTCGGGCATGCTTCTTTACATGCACCACAGTTTGTACACTTGTCATAATCAATATGTGCACAGAAGTCTGTAACAGTGATCGCACCGTTTGGACAGGTCTTCTCACATTTCTTGCATCCGATACATCCGATCTCACAGGCTGTTGTTACTGCTTTGCCTTTTGCAGTAGAACTGCATCCTACGAAGGTCTGCTGTTCGTATGGTGCAAGTTCGATCAGGTGATGCGGACATTTGGCGATACATTTGCCGCAGGCTTTACATGCTTCGCGGTCAACGACTGCAACACCGTTTACGATATGGATCGCATCAAACGGACAGGCTTTTACACAGCTTCCGAATCCCATACAGCCGTAATTGCAGGCTTTGGATCCGCCGCCCGGGATAAATGCCATCATTTCACAGTCTTCTACACCGGTATAAGTGTAATTGTCGTTTGTTTTTTCACAGGTACCGGTACATTTTACAAATGCAGCCATACGGGTGGATTCTACAACTTCCTGTCCCATGATTCCCGCGATCACTTTGCCGACTGCTTCTCCGCCTACCGGACAGGCATTGACAGGTGCTTCGCCTTTTGCGATTGCAGCTGCCAGACCGTCACAGCCGGGATAGCCGCATCCACCGCAGTTGTTTCCCGGAAGGGCTTCACGAACTGCAACTTCACGTTCATCTGTTTCAACAGCAAATTTCTTGCCGGCAACGCTCAGGAAAATACCGATAAAGAGGCCGACGGCTGCAACAACTACGGTTGCGGTAATAATTGCTCCAATATTCATAACGACGCCTCCTTAAATTAATCCTGAAAATCCGAAGAATGCAATCGCCATCAGACCTGCTGTAAGAAGTACAGTAGGGAATCCTTTGAAAGCTTCCGGAATATCATTATACTGAATTTTTTCACGGATACCGGCCATCAGTGTAATGGAAATCGTAAAACCTACAGCTGTGGCAAATCCGTTGACGGTACCCTGAAGAATGTTGTATTCGTCCTGTACGTTTGTAAGTGCAACACCAAGAACTGCACAGTTTGTTGTGATCAGAGGAAGGTATACACCAAGTGCCTGATAAAGAGATGGAACACATTTTTTGAGGAACATCTCTACAAACTGAACCAGTGCGGCAATGATCAGGATAAATACGATTGTCTGCAAATACTCCATGCCTGAAGGAACAAGGATAAATTTGTAGATCAGTCCGGTAACGAAGGAAGACAATGTAATAACGAATACAAGGGCTCCACCCATTCCGACTGCGGTCTCGGTTTTTTTGGAAACACCAAAGAAAGGACAGAGACCAAGGAACTGGCTCAGTACTACGTTATGGACAATGGCAGAGCTGACAAGGATAATCAATAATTCTTTCATGCCTGTTTGCCTCCTTTACACATGGTATTGTTGCAGGAATCACAGCCTGAACAGCAGCCGCATCCTTCGCTTGGATCAATTCCACGTTTTGCTGCGCCGACTTTGAATTTGTTCTGAAGTGCGGCAAGCATGGCAAGTACGAAGAATGCGCCAGGAGCAAGGATAAAGATTGTGATCGGCTCATATCCCATTTTGCCGTCAGCGGCAAGCGGAAGGATCTGTTGTCCGAAGATCTGGCCTGCGCCGAGAAGTTCACGGACTGCACCGATGCAGGTGATACTTAAGGTAAATCCAAGTCCCATTCCGATACCATCAAAGAGAGATGGAATTGGCGGATTTTTGGAGGCATATGCTTCAGCACGGCCAAGGATGATACAGTTTACTACGATCAGCGGGATGTAAATACCGAGTGCGGAATACAGACTCGGGATAAAGCCCTGCAGGAGCATCTGTACGATGGTAACGAAAGATGCTACGACAACGATAAACGCAGGCATACGTACACCATCCGGAATGAATTTTCTCAGAAGAGAGATCATCAGGTTGGACATTGCAAGGACAACTGTAGTTGTAAGTCCCATTCCGATACCGTTGATTGCAGATGTTGTAACAGCCAGTGTAGGACACATGCCCAATACCAGCACAAAAGTAGGGTTTTCTTTAATAATACCGTTTACAAGACGTTCGGCAGGTGTGTTTGCTTTCATGACTCTGCTCCTCCTTCCACATACCGAAATGCACAGAGACCGGCATTCACACCGTTTGTCATGGCATTTGTTGTAATGGTTGCGCCGCTGATGGCATCAATCTCGTCATCAGAAGAAGCGCCTGTTTTGGTGTAGGTGAATTTTTCTACATTTTTGTCTTTAAACTGATTCTTGAAATCGTCTGTGGTAGCTTTCATACCAAGACCTGCGGTTTCACTGATGGATAAGATGGAAATTCCATTCAGTGTTCCATCGTTCTGAACACCCATTGCGAACTGAATATCACCGCCGTAACCTTCAGAATCAGTAATTGTAAATGCATATCCGAGAGTTTCGCCGGAAGCATCTTCTGCCACCATGATCTCATCGATCGTCTGAGCAGAGAATCCGTTATCATTGAGATATCCGACAAGATCTTCTGCCTGACCTTTGTCATCAAGAGAATATTCGCTGAAACTGGAAGCATCTTCGAAAACAGTCTTGTAAGCTTCTTCTTTGGATTTTTCGGCCTGAGCCGCAATCGGTCCGGCTGTGATATCCTGTACGACACCAAGGGCAAGACCTGCTACCAGAGTGATCACTGTAATGGAAATGGTATTTTTTAAGATTGTATTCATGCTTTTTTACCTCCTTTTCCAAAGGCAACCGGCTTAGTTGCTTTTTCGATGATCGGAACCAGAAGGTTGCAGAAAATGATTGCATAGGAAACACCTTCTGCGGAGCCGCCGAAGAGACGGAAAACGGCAGTTACAATACCAAGGCAGCAGCCATATACGAGCTGGCCCTTTGGTGTGATCGGTGTGGTGACATAATCAGTTGCCATGAACCATGCACCGAGCATCAGACCGCCTCCAAAAAGATGGCTGAGCAGGTAATTTACGTCAAAGCCCATTCCGGAGCCGAGCATGTAAAGGATTACAAATACAGCAAAGCTTCCGATGTATGTAAGCGGCACTTTAAAATCGATTACTTTAAAAGCAAGAAGGATCACTGCACCGATCAGGATCGCAATTGCAGAAGTTTCACCGATTGTTCCGTGAATATTACCGATAAACAGGTTTTTTACCGGAATGGAATCTGCTGTAAATCCACTGTTTTTGAGTTCGGCAAGTGCAGTCGCACCTGTAACGGTATCAATACAGTGGTATCCGCTGAGCTTGTCCACTGCGAAATTAGTCATTTTGCCTGCAAAAGAAATCATCAGGAAACATCTTGCAGCAAGTGCCGGGTTCATGAAGTTCTGACCGAGACCGCCGAAAAGCTGTTTTACTACGATGATTGCAAAAGCACTGCCAAGTACCGGCATCCACAGCGGAATCTGCGGTGGCATGTTGAGTGCAAGCAGAAGGCCTGTTACTACTGCACTGAAATCGTTGATGGTGTTCTTTTTATGCATCAGACGGTTATACAGCCATTCAAAGAAAACGCTGGACGCAACCGTCACAAGTACAACAAGAAGTGCACGGAAGCCGAAGTTCCAGATACCAAACAGTGTGGTTGGAAGCAGCGCGATCACAACGAGCTGCATGATTCGGCTGGTTGTCATTTTGTCCCTGACATGGGGATTAGATGATACGTTATACATTTGTTCCATTTCTTTTCCTCCCCTTATTTCTTCCTGCGGCTGGCAAGAACCATTTTACGCATGGATTTGATGCTCTGGGTCAGTGGTCTCTTTGCAGGACAGATATAACTGCAGCAGCCACATTCGCAGCATTCCATGCCATCCATTGCCTCAAAGCCTGCCATATCACCACGCTCTGCCAGTTTGGCAAGACGGGCAGGAAGAACGTGGCCGGGACAGACACTTACACAGCGGCCGCAGTTGATGCAGGCTGTCTGGATTTCCTGTGCTTCGGATACAGCATCATGTTCAAGGAACAGGAATGCAGAAGTTGTTTTGGTACATGGTACATGAAGGTCATATAAAGCAAATCCCATCATAGGACCACCGGAAATTGCTTTGGCAATTTTGGCTTTCAGTCCGCCGGCAGCATCTACCAGTTCAGACATATCAGTACCGGAAAGAACGAGAAGGTTCTTTGGCTCTTTGATGCCATCACCGGACATTGTAACAACACGGCTGTTGACCGGTCTTCCGAGAATAACGGCCTTGTATACGGAGATTACGGTTTCAACATTGTCTACTACGCATCCTACATCAGCAGGAAGCATGCTGGAGTTGATCTCACGTCCTGTTGCTGCATAGATCAGGGTACGCTCACCACCCTGTGGGTATTTGGTCATGACTTCTTTTACTTCAATACGGTCGATGTCTTTGACCAGTTCTTTCATTTTGGCGATGCAGTCCGGTTTGTTGTCTTCGATACAGATATAACCTTTTGCGGAATCAAAAAGAGTCAGGATAACCTGAAGTCCTTTTACGACTTTTTCCGGTTCTTCGATCATACGGCGATAGTCGCTGGTAATATAAGGTTCGCACTCTGCTCCGTTTACAAGAATATATTCGATCTTGGAAGGATCCTTCGGTGCAAGTTTAACATGTGTCGGGAAGCCGGCACCACCCATACCTACTACACCGCCTTCTTTGATACGGTTCAGGATTTCTTCCTTTGTCAGATCTTCCAGACGAGCCTCCTGGTATTCGACTTCCTGATACTGCTGGTCGTTTTCGATTACGATACAGTCGACCATAGATCCGGTAGCATTCAGATGTTTCTCAATGCCTTTTACGGTACCGGATACAGATGCATGCAGCGGCACGGAAACAAATCCGCCTGCATCCGCAATTTTCTGTCCGGCAAGAACTGTGTCACCCTTTTTTACACACGGAACAGATGGAGCACCAATGTGCTGAGAAAGTGGATAGACCAGATCACCCTTTGGGAGATACTTCTCAATCGGATGGTCTTTAGATAGTTCCTTACCTTCGTAAGGATGGATTCCGCCCCTAAAGGTCAGTTTTCCCATATATTTTTCCTCCTTATTTTATAAGCATCAGTACTGCTTATACTCTTTTCTTTTTCATGTCCGGTCACTGCCTGTTTTGTTCATATTAACAGTAACTCTAAATATACTATACATCTTTTTGGAGAAAAATTCACTATCAAATTTTCAAAATATTGTGTATAATTAAATACAATCATGAAAGGGATAAAAGACTATGATTGTTAAAAAAATACCTATTTTACAAGGGTTTCCGGCACCTGACACCGTTAATTATTTGTCGAATGCCAAAAATAAATTGTCAGAAAATAGTGCAATTTTTTACGATATTGAGACAACAGGACTATCAAGATATACTGCTTCTGTCTATCTGATCGGAGCGGTGCATTATGAGGAAAATCAGTGGATACTTTACCAGTGGATGGCTGAAAATGCGGAGGAAGAAGCTTCTGTTTTACAGGAATTTTCTGTGTTTCTGGAAAATGCGGGGTATACGATACAGTATAATGGAAATCGTTTTGACCAGCCTTTTCTGGAAGAACGTTATCGGAAATACAAAATGGACTCTCCGTTTGCAGAAAAAACATCTGTAGATCTCTATCAGTTGTTAAAACCATGTCAGAGTTTACTCAAACTGACCAGAATGAAACAGCCGGATCTGGAAAATCTTGTGGGAATTCATAACAGAAAATACGTAGATGGAGGCCAATGTATCCGCCTTTACAGGAATTTTGTAAAAAAACAGCTACCGGAAATTGGATCGGAGGTTATGGGACATAATGAAGAAGATTTGCTGGGTCTTGGAAAAATCTTTCCGCTGCTCTCTTTACGGAAGCTTTATGATGGAGAATATCATCCGAAGCAGTGCGAAGTGATCGGTCAGGAACTGAAAATGACACTGGAGCTTCCTACAGCGGTTCCGTTAAATGTTTCCTGCGGAAATACTTCCTTTTATCTGACGGTATCTGATCAGGAAGCAAAGATCCTTGTACATCTGAATGACGGAAAACTGCGTCAGTATTATCGGAATTATAAAGATTATGAATATATTCCGGGCGAAGATACGGCAATGCCAAAATCCATCAGTAAATATATGGATAAAAGTCTTCGCGTTGCAGCAACACCGCAGACCTGCTATACCTGGTTTCGGTGCGACGAAAGTTTTGTAAATGATCCAGTAAAACAAATGCAGTATCTGACGCATTCACTTCCGTTCTTCCTTGATAATCTGGACAAATAATCAGTGGACGCGCCACCGACGTTTCCTTAATAGGTAATGTAAAAAAAGCCCCGACGATTTCGCCGGGGCTTTAAAACTCTGAAATTATTCTTCTGTAGCTTCTTCAGCCGGAGCTTCCAGAGCTTTCATACTAAGGCTGATCTTCTTGTCTTCGCCGTTGAAGTCAACAACTTTAGCCTGGATTTCCTGTCCGATAGAAAGTACATCAGATGGTTTTGCAACATGTTCTCTGGAGATCTGAGATACATGAAGAAGTGCATCGATTCCAGGTGCAAGTTCAACAAAAGCACCGAAATCTGTCATACGTGCAACTTTACCTGTAACAACATTACCTACAGCAAAATCTTCTGCTGCGGAAAGCCATGGATTCTCTTCCGGGAATTTCATGGAAAGTGCAATTTTGTCACCATTGATCTCTTTGATGAGAACTTTAACTTCATCACCTACATTGAAGACCTTCTTCGGGTTTTCAACTCTGCCCCAGGACATTTCGGAGATATGAAGAAGTCCGTCTGCTCCACCAAGATCAATGAAAGCACCGAAATCTGTAACATTCTTTACAGTACCGGTTACAGTATCGCCAACATGGATTTTCTCCATAAGTTCTTTCTGTTTTTCTGCTTTTTCAGCAAGAAGAAGCTGCTTGCGGTTACCGATGATGCGGCGTCTTCTTGGGTTGAATTCTGTGATAACAAATTCGATTTCTTTATCTGCATATTTGGAAAGGTCTTTTTCGTATGTGTCGGAAACAAGGCTTGCAGGAATGAATACTCTTGCTTCTTCTACGTTTACGCAAAGTCCGCCATCCAGTACCTGTGTTACAGGCGCTTTCAGTACTTCCTGTGATTCAAAAGCAGCTTCCAGACGTTTGTTGCCTTTTTCTGCAGCAAGTCTCTTGTAAGTCAGGATAACCTGTCCTTCACCGTCATTGACTTTCAGTACTTTTGCTTCCATGCTGTCACCAACATGAACTGCATCTGTGAGTACAAGTGAAGCATCATTGGAATATTCACTCTTAGTGATAATACCGTCTGCTTTATAACCGATATTCAGGATGATCTCATCATCTTTGACATCAATGACTGTACCCTGTACGATCTCTCCATTTCTGATTGTTTTTACGGAATCCTCCAGCATCTGTTCAAAACTCAATTCTGACATGTTCTTGAACCTCCTCAATAATTTTCTTTGGGGTGGATGCCCCTGCTGTGATACCTACATAACTACTGTGATGGAACATTTCAGAATCCAAGTCTACAGGTGTTTGTATATAGTAAGTATTTCCACATTCCTCTTTGCATATTTCAAACAGCTTTTGAGTATTGGAACTATGTCTGCCACCAATGACAAGCATAGTGTCTACCTCTCCGGCTATGTTTTGCGCTTCTTTCTGCCGTTCTTCGGTAGCATTACAAATAGTGTTTAAAATATCGCCCATATTTAAAACACTATTATCATACCTCTTTTTGCAGAGAATTTCAACTAATTCTTTAAATTTGTTGTAATTAAATGTCGTCTGTGAAACAACACAGATTTCTTTGCCTTCCGGTGGGAGAAACTGCTCTGTGTCCTCTTTGTTTTTCAAAACGGTGTATGCGCCCTCGCACCAGCCGCAGATTCCCTTGACTTCGGGGTGATCCGGATCGCCGAAAATAACGATGTGTTTTCCGGCCCGGCTCTGCTTTTCGACAATGCGGTGTATCTTGAGTACGAAAGGACAGGTAACATCAACATAGTCCAGATGATTTGTTTCCAGTTTATGATAAACTTCTCTGCCCACACCATGGGAACGGATCACAACTGTTCCACCGGAAAGAGTGTCAAGGTCCTGTTCTTCGATTACCTGAACACCCCTGTCTGCAAGGTCGGATACAACTTCTTCGTTGTGGATGATCGGACCGAGTGTATAGATTGGCTGTACTCCCTGCTCAATGAGCTGGTAGACTTTATCTACTGCTCTTTTGACACCGAAACAAAAGCCGGCAGTTTTGGCAACTTTAACTTTCATGAGATTTTTCTCCTGCTGTTTTTGATCTGAAGATCTGAAGGATACGGTCTACAACCTGCTGAATCGTAAGATCTGAAGAATCTACAAGCACAGCATCTTCAGCCTGACGAAGCGGGGAAATCTCACGGTTCATATCACGCTGATCTCTTTCTTCAATGTCTTTTTGAATTTCATCCAGATTACAGACAGTTCCTTTTTCCTGAAGTTCGAGATAACGTCTTTTGGCGCGGGTAAGGGAACTTGCGGTCAGATAGATTTTGACATCTGCCCCCGGAAGAATCGTTGTACCGATATCGCGGCCATCCATGACAACACTCATATCTCCGGCTAGTTTACGCTGCAGGCTGAGCAGTTTTTCGCGTACACGCGGAACAGCAGAACTTACAGATGCCATATTTCCGACTTCTTCTGTACGCAGATATGAATTTACATTTTCGCCGTTCAGAAGTACGATCTGCTCTCCGTTCTGATATTCAATAGAAATTTCTGCGTCCTGACAGATGTTGCCAATTTGCTCTGTATCGTCTCTATTGACTTCTCTGCGCAGAAGATAAAGCGCCATGGCACGATACATGGCTCCTGTATCTACATAAATAAATGATAATTCTTTTGCCACACGTCGGGCAATCGTACTTTTGCCGGCACCCGCCGGTCCGTCAATTGCAATATTGTAAATCATTGTGTATCCTCCTGTTTATTCCTGCATACATCTGTTGCTGCGAGATATGCGGTTGACCATGCAATCTGAAGATTATAACCGCCGGTCACAGCATCAAGATCAAGCACTTCTCCGATAAAATACAGGTTTTTTATTTTTTTTGATTCCATAGTTCCGGGCTGAATCTCTCTGACAGATACTCCGCCACGGGTGATGACCGCTTCCGAAAAGCCGCCAAGACCGGTAATGGTAAATGGAAAAGCTTTTATCAGGGAACCGAATGCCAGCCGCTCTTCTCTTGAAATGTCGTGAATGACTTTATCTTCCGGAATCGGACCGAGCCCGATGATCACAGGTGTGAGTGACGATGGGAAAAGTACACCGATCACGTTTTTGAACTGTTTATTCTGTGCAGAAGAAAACTCGCGGAGAATGCGATCGTCAAGCTGTTCGTGTGATAATGCCGGTTTGAGGTCCAGATAAGCACTCAGTTCCTCTCCTTTTTGGAGAAATTTACCGATTTTGGCACTGGCTGACAGAACAAGCGGTCCGGTAATTCCGAAATGAGTGAACATCATTTCGCCAAAATCCTGATAAACTGTCTTTTTGCCACGTTTGATAGTAAGTTCTACATTTCGCAGAGAAAGGCCTTTCATCAGAGGAATATATGCTTCTTTTGTGGTGAGTGGTACAAGAGACGGCATACATTCTGTAACTGTATGTCCTGTTTCAACAGCAAAACGATATCCGTCTCCGGTCGAGCCGGTAGTCGGATAAGATAAACCTCCGGTTGCAACGATTACTGCATCGGCAGTATATACTTTATTATCCGTAAGCTGTATGCCGGTTACTATTCCATTTTCTGTAAGAAGATTTTTGACTTCGCTTCGAAGATGAATCTGTACGCCGTATTTTTTCATCAGCTGTTCCAGTCCATGAATAATATCCGAAGAATGGTCAGATACCGGAAAAACACGGTTGCCCCGCTCTGTCTTAAGGGAAACCCCGGCATCTTCCAGTAATTGCATCATATCCTGACTGGTAAAAGAATAAAATGCACTGTAAAGAAATTTTGGATTACTCATAACAGCCTGAAGTAATTCTTCGGGATCACAGTTATTTGTAACATTACATCTTCCCTTACCTGTAATATATACTTTCTTTCCGAGCTTTTCGTTTTTTTCGAATAGAGTAACTGCACAGCCGTTTTTTGCTGCTATGATGGAAGCCAGCATTCCGGCTGCGCCGCCACCTACAATGATTACTTTGTTCATAAATGCCCTTTCTGCAAAACAGACCCGTCAGATAACCTGACGGGCCTGTATCTTTGTTTTATACCGGATATGCTCCGTTCTTTGTATCTGCTGCTTTTTCGTCTACTTTTTTCTCCTGAGCCTGACGGTATTTGAAGAAGTCAGTAGCTACCTGTGGGAACAGTGCGTAGGATAATACGTCCTCGTCCTGCTCTTTGTAAGGAGCAACTTCTTTTTCGAGTTTGTCCATCTCGTTGTCGATAAGATCAGCCGGACGGCATGTGATCGGTTCAGCATCACCGATGCATTTTTTCTGTACTTCCTGGTTGAACGGCTTAACAGTTGCACCGTATTTTCCTAAGAGAATGTCTTTTGTCTCTTTGGTAACCATTTTGTATCTCTCGCCCATGAGTACGTTGAATACAGCCTGTGTACCAACGATCTGGGAAGACGGAGTAACGAGCGGTGGCTCACCGAGGTCTTTACGTACCTTCGGAACTTCTTCCAGAACATCGTAGAATTTGTCTTCTGCGTGCTGTTCTTTCAGCTGAGATGTCAGGTTGGAGAGCATTCCGCCTGGTACCTGATACAGAAGAGTCTTGATGTTTACACCAAGGTTCTTCGGATTGAGAAGTCCGCTGTCAAGTGCATCATCACGGATCGGACGGAAGTAATCAGCGATCTCAGCAAGGAGTTTCTGATCAAATCCTGTGTCATATGGTGTACCTTTGAAGGTCTCAACCATAACTTCTGTTGCCGGCTGTGATGTACCGAGAGCAAATGGAGACATTGCTGTATCGATGATATCAACTCCTGCTTCTACTGCTTTCAGGTATGTCATGGAAGCAACACCGGATGTGTAATGTGTATGAAGATCGATCGGGATGCTGACAGCATCTTTGAGTGCTCCTACAAGCTCGGTTGCTTTGTATGGAAGCAGAAGACCTGCCATATCTTTGATACAGATAGAATCTGCACCCATTTCTTCGATACGTTTTGCGATGTTTACCCAGTAATCAAGTGTGTATGCATCACCTAATGTGTAAGAAAGAGCAACCTGTGCATGTGCTTTTTCTTTGTTGGCAGCTTTTACAGCTGTCTGAAGGTTACGCATATCGTTAAGGCAGTCAAAAATACGGATGATGTCGATTCCGTTTGCAGCAGATTTCTGTACGAAGTACTCTACTACATCGTCTGCGTATGGACGATATCCAAGAATATTCTGTCCACGGAACAACATCTGAAGTTTGGTGTTTTTGAAGCCGTCACGTAATTTACGAAGTCTTTCCCATGGATCTTCTTTGAGGAAACGAAGGGAAGCATCGAAAGTAGCTCCACCCCAGCACTCTACTGCATGGTAGCCGACTTTATCCATTTTATCAACGATTGGGAGCATCTGTTCTGTGGTAAGTCTTGTTGCGATCAGAGACTGATGCGCATCACGGAGAACAGTTTCCACAATTTTTACAGGTTTTTTTTCTAATTCAGCCATTATGTTTTCTCCTTGTATTTTTTATACGGAAGTTTGATTCACTAAATCCAGATTTCGCCAAAGACTTATCTGAATTTAGTTCCTCAAATTAAACTCCAAAGATTGCCATGAATGTTCCGGCTGCAACAGCTGTACCGATTACACCGGCTACGTTTGGTCCCATGGCATGCATCAGCAGGAAGTTTGTAGGATCTGCTTCTGCACCGACCTTCTGAGAAACTCGTGCAGCCATAGGAACGGCAGATACACCTGCGGAACCAATCAGAGGATTGATCTTTCCACCGGAGAGTTTGCACATCAGTTTACCAAGCATACATCCACCGAATGTACCGAACGCGAATGCTACAAGTCCGAGAACAACGATTTTCAGAGTATCAACATTAAGGAATGCTTCTGCACTTGTGGAAGCACCTACAGATGTACCAAGCAGGATAACTACGATGTACATCAGGGCATTGGATGCAGTTTCTGTAAGCTGTTTAACAACACCTGATTCACGGAACAGGTTACCGAGCATCAGCATACCTACCAGCGGAGCTGTTGTAGGAAGAAGCAGACAAACGACGATAGTGATTACGATCGGGAAAAGAATTTTTTCCAGTTTGCTTACCGGACGAAGCTGATCCATTTTGATTTTAC
>CAKROE010000042.1 GCA_934371915.1 uncultured Blautia sp.
GACATGTTCCTCATGCATCTGCTCGCATCCTCGCGGAGCGTTTTTATGTAATAGGAACATTACAGAGTAATTTCCTATTACATGAAAAAATACCAGAATTCCCTTCCCCATACGGAGACAAAGGACTCTGGTACTTCTAATATATCTACATACTTCCACACCCTCGGCGGCTTAAAAAGCCCAGGGGTGTGCAGAGGGGAACGGCGAGTTCCCCTTTGCGCTCCTCTTACATGCCAATGTAAATAGGCGGGCTCCAGGGCAGTCCCCTAGAAAGGATTATAGAATCTTCCATATTTAATCGTCACGCTCAAACTCACCATCAGCAGCACCACACCCAGCCCGAGTGCAAGGAAATCCCGTGCCGCGAATGGTCTTCTGGTGTACCATGTACGTTTCTTATTCTTACCGAACCCACGGAGTTCCATGGCATTGGAAATTGTATCAATCCTGTTCAGGCTTGTCAGGATCAGCGGAAGCAGGATGTTGACCGAGTTTTTCAGTCGTGAGAAGAAATGCTCATTTTTGCCGAGCTCCACGCCTCGCGCCTGCTGCGCCTGACTGATACTGTGATAGTCTCTCTGGATATCCGGGATGTAACGAAGTGCAATTGCCACAGAATATCCTACTTTATAAGAAATTCCGATACTGTTCAGGCTCGCCGCAAACTCACTCGGATTCGTCGCCGAAATAAATAAGATTGCTACCGGCAGCGCCACAAAATATTTCAGTGAAATATTCAACATATAAAACAACTGTTCCGCCGTCACATCGTATCTCCAGAAAAGATGACAGAGCACATGTCTCGTTCCGTATAGGTTCGTTCCCTGATTCGGATCAAATAAGAAAATAAACACATTATTCAGAAGAAGAAAAACAAGCATAAAGATCATCATAAAACGAACTTCACGATACTTGATCTTGCTGAGTTTGAATGCGGCAAGACTTACTGCGAACAGCCCGAGCAGCACCCATGTGTTGTATGTGATCATACTTGCAAACGTAAACAACAGGAAAAATGCCAGCTTCGTGGTTCCTGTCATCTTATGTACCACACTGTCACGCTCCAGATAATTCAATACCGTCTTAGCGGCCATTGCTGCGCACCTCCCTGTCTTCTCCGATAAATCTTTCTACAAATGCTTCCGGCGGTGTGATCTCGCACTGATTTGCCAGCGTAAACAAACTCGTTTCTTTCAAAGCAGCTCTCTCGATCAGTTCCGGATCACACAGAACTTCCGAAGCTCTGCGATCCGCGATCAGCTGTCCATCTGAAAACACCAGTGCACGTGGTGTGTACTCCAGCATCAGATGCATATCATGCGTGATCATCACAACCGTCACGCCACGTTCATTCAGCTTACGCAAAAACTCCATAATTTCTGTATAATGGCGGAAATCCTGTCCGGCAGTCGGCTCATCCAGAATGATCAGTTCCGGATCCTGCACCAGTACACTTGCAATTGTCACACGCTTTTTCTGTCCGAAACTAAGTGCCGATACCGGCCAGTTACGGAACGGATAAAGGCCGCAGATTTTCAGAGTATCTTCTACCTTCTGACGAACCTCCGCCTCAGGCAGCCCGGCCTTTTGAAGACTCAGCGCCACCTCATCGAAAATCATTGTTTTTGAAATCATCTGATTCGGATTCTGCATGACATATCCGATATATTTTGCTCGATGACGGATATTTTCTTTCAGAAGATCTTTGCCGTGGAATGTAATTTCCCCGGAATCCGGTTCTTCAAATCCACAGATCAACTTGGAAAATGTCGATTTACCGGCTCCGTTTCGTCCCACAATACTGACCATCTCGCCCTTGTCAATCGACAGACTGACATTCCGAAGCGTCTGCTGCCCCTTCGTATATCCAAAACTTAAATGCTTCACTTCCAGAAGTTTCTCACGCTCCCCTGCATCCTCCGAAAGCGGCTGTGCCTCAAACCAGTCCTTAAGTTTCTTACGGTCCGCCTCATCCAATACAACCGAATCTACATGCGCCGGTTTCTTTTCTTTCGTAATGTCAATTCCCGCATAACGCATTGCTGTCACATAAAGCGGTTCGCGGATACCGTTGTCACTGAGCAGACTTGTAGAAAGAAGTTCATCCGGTGTCAGATCCGCAAGAATCGTTCCGTCATTGACCAGTACGATACGGTCCACATTACGCCAGAGCACATCCTCAAGGCGATGTTCAATGATCAGAACCGTCGTGTCTGTTTTTTTCTGTATCTCATCAATCAGCTCGATTGCCTGTTTGCCGGCAGCCGGGTCAAGATTTGCCAGCGGCTCGTCAAACAGAAGGATTTTGACCTGATCAACCATAACACCCGCAAGGCTGACCCTCTGCTTCTGTCCGCCGGACAGCTCATGCGGTGCATATTCCAGATGATTTTCAATTCCGACAAGCTCTGCGGCATGACGGGTGATTGCATGCATTTTATCCTGAGGTGTACAGCTGTTTTCCAGTGCAAAGGCAATGTCCTCGCCTACCGTCAGCCCGATAAACTGTCCGTCCGGATCCTGCAGGACTGTTCCCACATGGGCAGCCAGCTCAAAAATACTGCTGTGCGGCGCATCCACACCATCCACAGTCAGTGAACCTTTGCATTCTCCCGGATTGGAAAAAGGATTCAGCCCGTTGACACATCCTGCCAGTGTACTCTTGCCACTGCCGGAAGGTCCCGCGATCAGCACCTTTTCGCCCGGAAAAATATCCAGATTGATTCCTGTCAGTGTAGGCTTCTTCTGCGCCCGGTACTGGAATGAAAAATCTTTGAATGAAATAACAGGGGATTTTTTTTCAGTCATTTAAACACCTCAAATTTATTATCATAATAAAACAATCCAAAACAACAGCATAGAAAAAGCCTTTTCACAAGCCATAAAAGCTACATGAGAAGGCTTTGTCATCATATCTTATTCCTGATCAAGGGAACCTTTCTTTGCAATGGTCTTTGTGTATGCCAGAATCAGAAGTCCGCCTACAATCACACCTGTAACTGTGTTGGAAACTGCGGCAAATACACCCTGAGCAAATACCTTGTTTGCAGGCTCTGCATAAATAAGGATGTCAAGTACCGGAGCTACAACTACCCAGCCGATCACATGTGCGATCACGTTGGAAACTACGAATACAGCAACTTTGCCTTTACCGAATTCGCCTTCCTGAACGTTCAGTTTCTTGGCAAACAGGCCGATAACCACACCAACAAATGCGGAAGTGATTACCCAGCTCCACCACGGGCTTCCGCCCCATGACAGGTCGATCAGTGCATGACCGATGAAACCGATCAGACCACCTGCTACCGGTCCGTACATTGCTGCCAGAAGTGCAAGTACTGCATACTGAAGGCTGATGTTTGTGTTCGGTACCGGGCTCGGTATTGCAACAAAACGTCCCAGTACAAAGAACAGTGCTGCGCCGATTCCGACGGCAACAACGGTTTTGATACTGCTGTTGTTTTTCATGATTATATCCTCCTCAAAAAGTACATGTTCTCCGGTCATACCGGAGACAGTGATAGTATAAGTCTTTTATAAGGTTTTTGTCAATGGATTCCCAGCGCTTCTTTTGCAAGTTCGTCGACCATATCGTTGTACTTGTCATTGGAATGACCTTTGACCTTACGAAATTCGATGTGTACCTTTTCTTTTGCCTTCTGATAAAAATCGCGGTATGCGATTGTCCCCGGTTTGTTGGCTTTCCAGTCTCCGTTACACCAGCTCGCGATTCCCTGATAATCATGGTATATAATAATAGAAGGAATTCTGTGATCCAGTGCATACTGCATCGCGGCTTCGCTTCCTTTGATCTCACCGGCTACGTTTCGCATCTGCGCAAGCTCCGGGTCCGTCATCTTCTGCGAAAATTTTTCTTCTTTTCCGTCGATCAGGACGACCATTCCATAGGAAAACTCCTTTGTTCCCACGTGATAACTTCCGTCAACGTAAATCTCGACCGCATCTGAATTTGCAGTCTCCACCCGGATGTCTCCGCTCGTCTCCGGATTCTTTACAGCAGATTCACTTGCTCCTGCACCTTGTCCACATTTATCACTGACACCAATTCCCAGGTACTCTTTTGCTTCTGCTTCTGTGCCAAAACTTTTGTATATTGCTCCTGGATACCCCATCACCTGCTTCTTACATTCCTCCCAGGTAAGGAACATCCCGGTCTTTCTTCCCTGTCTTACTGCATAAAATTTCTTCTTAGCCATGCCGCCTCCTGCATAATTTGATAGTTATATTATACCTGCCCGCAAAAAAAACACAACAAAAAAGAAGACCACCCCGTCTCCGAAATGGCCCTCTCTTCATTACATGATTCAGTCTGAATCAGATACAGTCAAAAAATTATTCAGCAACTGCAATTGCTTCTACTTCACACAGAACATTCTTCGGAAGCTGTTTAACAGCAACACAGGAACGAGCCGGTTTGCTTGTGAAATATTTCTCATAAACTGCGTTGAATGCTGCAAAATCAGCCATATCAGCAAGGAAACATGTTGTCTTTACAACGTTGTCAAATGTAAGGCCTGCTTCTTCAAGAATAGCACCTACATTTTTGCAGGACTGCTCTGCCTGAGTTTCGATCTTGTCACCTGCAACTTCACCTGTTGCCGGGTCAACCGGGATCTGTCCTGATGCAAATACAAAATTTCCTACCATTTTAGCCTGAGAATATGGTCCGATTGCTGCCGGAGCCTTTTTAGTTTCAAGAGTTTTCATGATTAATCCTCCATTTTTCGTTTTTCTCATCTTATCACCGAACTAAAAATGCGTCAATGCCAATCACGTTTTTCATGGTTTTTTCGTGATTTCACAGTTACTGTTCACACTATATTTCTGACAGATATTTTCCTTCTTTTATACCGCGCAAAAAAATTCTTCCCGAGAAAGCAATATGCGGAAGTTCATAAAAACTGCTGCTCTTCGGACAGATTGGTCTGTACAGTGGATCCGCAATGATAATCCTTGCATCTTTTAAAAGTTCCTGCACTTCTTCCTCACCTTTTGTGACACGATCATTCGGGGCAAGAAGTCCCGCATTTGTCTCCAGCGGACATATGACACGGACAGCTTTATGGTATTTTTTTTCGATTGCAGCTGCCAGTGATCCCATCGTTACTGCCTCTCCGATCAGCGTGATTTCCTGTGGTTCGGACAGACGATTCTGAAGATATGGAATCCCCGGTTCATCCTGCACGACTAATGTGGATTCTTCCTCAGATGATTTTTTCTTTTTATCTGTATTTTTCGTCACCTGTTCCAGCATTATTACAAGATCTTCTGTAAAATCACCAACAGGTGTTCCGATAACATATGGTGTGCCGAATTTTTCTTTTAATATTTTTGCAGTCTCCAGGCCCACAGATGATACGACAAGATTGACTTCTGCTTCTGCCGCATGGCTTAAGTTTTCCAGTGAATCTCCCATGGCCCAGCTTGATGTTACCTGCCATCCGTGCTTTGCGAGAATTTGTTTCATGCAGTCTGTGTTTTGCTGTGGGCCGAAGTCCAGAGGGGTAACTCCAAGAAGATTGAGTGTATGAGGAATTGTAGTTATCGATGTTACATCAGCGTCCGCATTTTTTGTTTCCTTTAAAGGCTGTACAAAACGTTCTGCGATTTTCGCAAGGGCAAGTCCGGCGCCGTACGTATAATCATGCATCCCATTTGTCGGGATTGCAAATGCCGGGATTCCTGTCTCTGTCTCAATTACCTGTGCAATCGCAGGAAAATCCGTACCATTCATAAACGGAATCGGCGAACCTGCCAGCGCAATAAATTTCGGATGCAGTTCTTTTGCCGTCTCCTCGATGTCACGGATAAATTTTGCATCGTTTCCCATCACAGCATCAATCTCGGTCAGTCCGGAAATGTAGATCAGGCTGTCCTGTTCGTACCAGCGGATCTCATCGTGGGTATTGTAAGTAGAATTACATCCTGACGGATCGTGCATGACTACCATGCCGCCAAGCTCGTAGAGTGCGGAACACACTCCGGAAACATCCGCTGTATAAACCGGTATGATTCGATATGACTGTCTCATATGCAGCTTTCGCACCCCCATCCTTTACGTACGACCAGATCCTCCGTATCTTTTTCTTCAAGAAACGCTTCTGTCATCAGTTCTGCAGTCCTGCGGATTCCGTCAAATCCCCAGAGACCGCCGCCCTGCACCATATTGACGAAATTTTTACTTCCGGTAAACCACGCTGCTTTCTGTCCGATGGCAAGGATTTTTCCCTTATTTTCTCTCGGGAGAACACGCATCTTCGGATGAATCGTAGCGCGTAACTCAAGATTCGGACAGTTCGTCTTCAGCCAGTCAAAAGATTCTTTTTCCTCCGCGCTGATACTGTCGAGATAGATCGTAGTCACGTTAAAATCATGTGTAAGAAGAAGTTTTGCCAGTCCGAGCGGTCTCGGATGATAAAGATAATCCAGTGCGATCGGAGTGCTGCCGATGATTGTTTGTGCCTGTTTAAGAGCATCCTCACAAAGAACAGTCTCCCGTTGGAAAAATGCTTCGAGATCTTCGGCACTCATACAGCTTTCTGTATTCCGCAGGATCTCTCCTTTGTCATTTTTTTCTGCATTTCCGACTGAATTTTTCACTGCCTCTGCAAATATCCGGATCTCTTCTTTAATTTCTTCATAATCAAAGCATCCCGGCAGGTACAGATGTCTGCGCTGTAAACGTTCTGCAAGCATCTCCGCACCGTACTTTGCCGGAGGATAACAGGAAATAAGGACTTCTCCTGTTCCGAGCTGCTGATATTCCTCCCATGTTTTGCATGTTGGAAGTTCTTTTAAGGCATAACCGGTGCTTCTCAAAAGACGCCTGATATCGCTGGTTTCATCCAGCGCGAAATCGCTTCCGACAAGGGTGACGACTTTTTCATCCGGTGACTTCTTTTCCACCGGATCATATAATGCTTTTCGCAGTTTCTGATCCGGTGTCAGTCCATGTTTCTGCATGATCGGGTCCATAAAACAGCGTACAAAAGTAATCTCCGGAAAACGGTTTTCCAGTTCTTCGTATACTCTGTCCAGATCACATCCGAGAAAATGATGGAGACAGACTGTAAAGAGTAATACCGCTTTGGGTTTTTCTTCTATTTTATTTAAAACATCGGTCACGCCTTCGATCGTAACATCCTCGAGATTTCCGTTCAGAAGATTTTCTTCTTCTACAATTACAAAAGAAAAACGGTCAGCCGCGTTCATTTCCGCCGCTGTGAGCACCACCCCGCGCATACAGTTATCCGCACAGACATAAATCTGTATGGCTTCGGGCATCAGCATCCCGGTATGTACGATGTTCCAGTTGCCATGTACCGGTGAATTAAATTCCAGCCCGAGCGGAAACGGCACAGGATATTCAGCCTCACCGATCGTCGTGACTGCACCCTCCAAATTTATTTCTCCGCCCACTCGTTTCAACATAGCCCGTCCTCCCTGCAGATTTTCAGAATATTTTCTGCCAGTACGCGGTATTCCGCTGCCATTTCACTGTCCGGATAGCATTCCATCAGAGTTTTTCCCTGTTCTTCCGCATCTGTAACAAGCTCGCTTCTGGTAAGTTTTCCAACAATCGCTGTCTCGAAATCATCTGCCAGTTCCTGTACTTTTTCTTCTTCCCGTTTGACATTGCGACGATTCAGAATGATGCCTCCGAGAGAGGCATAACCACGATTTTTGAAATTCTGCACCGCCATGGCAATATTTGCTCCTGCATGAATCGCCATATTTTCTCCGGAAGTGATGATAAATACTTTATCGGCATAACCTTTTCGCATTGGCATGGAAAAACCACCGCAGACGACATCACCAAGAACATCATAGAGGACAATATCCGGTTTATAAGTCTCGTAAGCACCTGTTTCTTTCAGTTTCTCAAGAGCTGTGATGATACCCCGTCCTGCACAGCCAAGTCCCGGTGTCGGGCCGCCTGCTTCCACGCAGATCACACCCTGATACCCGATCGTAGTCATGTCTTCTAATTTTAAATTCTGTTTTTTTTCATTATACAGATCGAGTACTGTGTGCATTTCTCTGCCATGACGCAGCTGAATCGTAGAATCCGCCTTCGGATCGCACCCGATCTGCATTACGGTGAGACCTTTTTCGGCAAGGGCGGCTGCCACGTTGGAAACAGTGGTGGATTTACCGATTCCGCCTTTTCCGTATACTGCAATTTTAATCATGTTTTTCCTCCGTATGTGTGATCACATTGGAATATGCGGTCTTGGTGGATACGCCTTTCAGACGGCCGATCTTGCCGGAAAGAGCACTGATGATATCCTGTGAGGCATCAATAGCGATGCTGATGATGCTGATTCCTTTTTCACGGTATGGGATACCCATGCGGCCGATGATGTGGTCACGGGCATCGTAAAGAAGCTGGTTGAGGGTTTCGATGGAATCACTGTCTTCGACGATGATGGATATTACTGCTACTCTTGTATCCATAATAGTCCTCCTGTATATAAAAAATATTCCAATTTTATACAAAAAGTATTTCAATTTCACAACTGCCTCGAGTAAGAAAACAAGTTTCCTGACACACTGCGATTTCTGTTCGTTACGTGCGCTTATTTGCTGCCATTCACGCAAACTCGGCTTCGCCTCAGACAATGCGTTCGGTGGCAGCAGCTAGCACGGAACTCACGACGAAATCTACGTTTACCGTCAGTTCAACTTTGTTTTCTTCTCAGTCAGTTTGTAAACTGTCAAGCTTTTATAACTGCTCTTTCTAATTTGGACACATTCACGATTACCCTTGTATCATATACTAACAAATTCTCGGTAACAGTTCTCCGCCCGGCTGTGGAAGCAGTGCCTGAGTTCCGATCTCGGTGGTCATGACCACTTTTCCCGGCTGATCCGCAGTGACTTCACCAATAATCGCAGCATCTTTGGAATATGGACACTGGCGAAGTGCTTCAACAATTTTTTCTGCTTCAGCTTTTGGTGCCATGATCACCATACGGCCCTCACATGCAAGATAAAGCGGTTCCAGTCCAAGCATTCCGCAGACACCTTTTACCTCCGGTGCTACAGGTACAGCCGCTGCATCCAGTCGGATTCCGACATTACTCTGTCCTGCAATCTCATAAAGAACAGTGCCAACCCCGCCACGTGTCGCATCCCGGATCACATGCAGATTATGTGTCGTATTCATTACAGCTTCAACGGTCTTCCAGAGCGGTGCACAGTCACTGGTTACATCCGCTTCGATACCGAAATCCTCTCTTGCAAGAAGAATCGTACAGCCATGCCTTCCCACATCACCGGTCACAATGATCGCATCTCCCGGCTGCGCAAGCGTTCCGCCTACTTTCACACCATCTTCAATCTGCCCCATTCCGGTCGTTGTAATAAATATACCATCCACCTGTCCTTTACCTGCAACCTTTGTGTCACCGGATACAATATGTACACCAGCCTCTGCGGCTGTTTTTTCCATTGCGGCGGCGATTTCTTCCAGTTTTTCCATCGGAAAACCCTCTTCAATAACAAATGCACAGGTCAGATACAATGGTTTTGCCCCCATACATGCGAGATCATTTACCGTTCCGCAGACAGAAAGTTTGCCGATGTTTCCACCCGGAAAAAATGCCGGTGAAACAATAAATCCATCTGTAGAGACAGCCATTTTCCCAGCCGGAGGTATCAAAACCGCTGCATCATCTGCAGTCAGATCCGGGTTCGCAAAATGCGCTGCAAAAATCTGGTCGATCAGTTCGGAGGTCTGACGGCCACCGGCTCCATGTGCCATCGTTACTGTTTTATCTTTTAAACTGCTCATAGGATTATCCTCTTTTCTTGTAATATTGTCATACCTGCAGATTGCTTCATGACTTCGTAATTCCCGCAATCTTACAAACATTCGGAATACGCTGATATTATTTATTATCACCATATGCGTAATACGCTGCGCATGCACCTTCATTTGAAACCATGCATGCACCTACCGGATGCTGTGGGGTACAGACTTTTCCGAATACTTTACAGTCCGAAGGTTTGCATTTTCCCTGCAGGACATCGCCACACCGACAGGCCGGATTTGCCTTGCCCTGAATCGGTGGAATATTATATTTCTTTCTCGCATCGAATAAACTCCACTCTTCTTTCAGACAGACCCCTGATCCCGGAATCATTCCCAATCCTCTCCACTCACTGTCACAGGCTTCGGTCATTTCATCGGTAAGCTGCTGTGCCTCCCGACTTCCTTCTGCTTTTACCACTCTCGGATAACAGTTTACAAAAAACGGTTTTCCCTCCTGAAATTTCACCAGTGCAACCGCCAGCGCGGTGAGAAGTTCCTTCGCTGTAAATCCGGCAACCACACCACTGACACCTTCTTCTGTCAGCTTTTCACAGAGTTCTGTGCCTGTAATCGCATTCACATGTCCCGGATAAAGGAAGATATCCGCACTTCCTTTTAATGCTTCATATGCCTGTGGCATGGTCTTGTTTGCCATCAATAGTGAATAGTTCATAAGACCGTCTTTCTTCGCCTTTTTTACAGAAAGACACTCTGCCGGAGTGGTCGTTTCAAAGCCCACCGAAAGAAAAACCACCTGTTCCTTTGGATGTTCTGATGCATATTTTTCTGCGTCTGCCGGAGAATATACGATACGGATTTTTGCTCCTTTTTCCCTTGCCCCCGCAAGGCTCATCTTCGTTCCCGGTACACGCACCAGATCACCAAACGTACAGATCGTCACGCCTTTTTCCAGTGCAAGCCAGATTGCTTCATCAATAAATCCGACCGGTGTTACGCAGACGGGACATCCCGGTCCGGAGATCAGTTCGACCTGCGGCGGCAGAAGTTTACGGATTCCAAGACGGAAAATTTCGTGTGTATGTGTCCCGCACACTTCCATGATCCGTACTTTCGGGCCACCATAATTTTCTATGATCTCGCGTGCTGTTTTCTTTTTTTCTTCTTCCATTACAGCAGTTCCTCCATAAGCTGATCGGTCTCATCTTCATCTTCGTCTGTGATCTTTGCGATTGCCACACCGGCATGAACCATTACATAATCACCCGGTTCCAGGTCTTCCAGAAGCTGTGCGGAAACCTCTCTTTTTGCTCCGCCTGCATCTATTACTGCTGTTCCGTCACTTATTTTTACAACCTTTGCTGATAATCCTACACACATGTTAAAGCCTCCCTTTATTTTTCTCCAAATATTCCATCGCATACACCGCCTGACCCAGTGCAATTCCGCCGTCATTTGGCGGTACAAGCCGGTGCTTCAAGACCTCAAATCCCAGTTCTTTAAGACCCTGATCTGTCAGCTCCAGAAGCAGCCGATTCTGAAAAACGCCACCGCTCAATGCCACTTTATCGCATCCACTCTCCTGCCTGATCTGTACGCACGCTGTAATAATCTGTCGGCTTAATTCCTGATGGAAAAAATATGCAAGTCTGCCCGGATCTTCACCGTCCAGCCGGTGACCCAGGAGTTCTTTTATTAAGGATTCTGTGTTTAACAGTAGTCTGTCATTTCCAGGTATTATCCCGTCATCGTTAAAACTCATTCTGACTCCGACCGTTTTCACTTTTTCTATCTCTGATAGCTTTTCCTTTTGTCCAGAATTCATAGCTGTTTGTTTTCTCTTCTCAACCAGCTTCTCCCGATATTCTTCCGCTGCAAATTCCAGCGCCATCGAAGCTTCTCCTTCGAATGTGGATTTCCTGCGGATTCCAAGTATCGCACTCACTCCATCGAACAACCGTCCCGCACTTGTGGACATCACGGCATTGATCTTACGGTCTGCCATGGTAAACTGTACATTTGCTTCCTGCTCCGTACAAAGCGCTAACTTTTCTATTACTTCGCCAGCCTTTTCTCTGTCACCGGTCATTCCGTAAATCAATGAAACCGCAATTCGCCATCCTTCCTTCGAGGATGCATCTCCTCCAATCTGCAAAAATGGCATCACACTTCCGACTCGCTTAAATTTATGCAGATCTGCCAGAAGAATCTCGCCGCCCCAGATAGTTCCGTCCGTTCCATAGCCTGTTCCGTCAAAAGATACCCCTATCACCTGGTCTGCACAGTCATTTTCCGCCATACAGGAAAGAATGTGTGCATAATGGTGCTGCACTTTTACGACCGGAAGTCCAGATTCTTCCGCCACCATCACGGAATTGTACTTCGGATGCATGTCACAGCAGACGATTTCCGGCTGTACTTCCAGAAGCGTTTCGAGTCTTCCGACCGTCTCCCGAAGTGCTTTGACTGTACGCAGATCTTCCAGATCACCTACATATGGCGATGGATAAAAACGGTTATCCACACCGATACAGAAAGAGTTCTTAAGTTCTCCACCGATGGCAAGCACCTGTCCCCGATATGGTGTGGAAACCATAAACGGAAGTGGTGCGTACCCTCTGGAACGACGGATCATATATGGTTTATCCTCATAAAAATCCATCACGGAATCATCTGCCCGAATGCGAATTTTGCGGTTATGGGACAACATACAATCACAAAATCCGGACAGTTCGGCTTCCGCTTCCTGATCATCTCTGCAGATTGGTGCACCGGAAATATTGCCACTTGTCATCACCAGAAATTCCGGCATTTCGATTCCGTCATCATAAGTAAAGATCAGCAGCTGCACCGGTGCATACGGGAGCATCACACCCACTTTCGGGTTTCCCGGTGCTACCGATGGGCTGAGGATTTCTGCCCTTTTCTTTTTATTCAAAAGAAGAATTGGTTTCTGGTGTCCATCCAGAATCTTTGCCTGTTCTTCCGACACTTCGCATTCTTTTTTTACTGCTTCCATATCTTTTGCCATCACTGCAAAAGGTTTCATCGGACGCCGTTTAAGCTCCCGCAGGCGTCTGACTGCCACTTCATTTGAAGCATCGCAGCAGAGGTGAAAACCGCCGATTCCTTTGATTGCCACAATGCCGCCTTCTGCAATTGTTTTTCTCGCAAAAGTAATTGCAGCTCTGCCTCGTTCTTTACGTCCGATCAGGTAAACTTCCGGCCCGCATTCATTGCAGCATACCGGCTGTGCATCGTATCTTCTTGTTGTGGGATCATGGTATTCTTCTGCACAGTCCGGGCACATCGGGAACTCTTTCATGCTGGTACGTTCCCTGTCATATGGCAATGAATCCAGAATGGTAAGGCGCGGTCCGCAGCAGGTACAGTTGATAAAAGGATGCAGATATCTGCGATTCTTTTTATCAAACATTTCTTCTTTACATTCGTCACAGATTGCAATATCCGGTGAAACAAAAATCTCTCCTTTTGTCTTTTCACTTTCGATAATATCAAACTGCGTATACTGTTCCGGAGCTTCTATGTTTTCTACATTTATTTTCAAAATTGCAGCGCGTTTCGGCGGCCGGTTCTGTATATCTGAAATAAATCCTTCTACCGCCTCTTTGGTTCCCTGCGCATATATTTCGACGTAAGGCCCTTTGTTACAGACATTTCCGCGGATTCCCCTTGAAGCTGCATGGCGGCTGACCGTCGGCCGGAATCCCACCCCCTGCACAATTCCATAGACACGGATCTGTCTGGTGATTTCTTCACTCATACTTATGCTCCAATCAATTTCCCGGACACCGCAAAATGTCTTGTATTCACAAATATTCCATCAAATTTTGGTGTCATCCTTTCCATACATTCATCTGCAAAAATGATATCAAACTCACCGTTTTGCACCAATTCTATGTAGGCATCTTCATCACGAAGAATCACATCTCCATCTGTCTGAAGTTCTTTTTTCATCATAAACCAGCACGCCGTCTGAACCGCCTCTGTGCCTCGTTTCAGCAGTTCTTTTCGGATAGAATCGGCAATCACCTGCTGGTGTACGACAAGTATTCTTTTACCCGTATAATCCATCTCCGGAATCAAATCTTCCACCAGCGGATAATAAATTTCATATGGTGTTCCGAATGTTTTTTCCAGATATTTTGCTGTCGCAAGTGCAGCCGGAGAAACCACAATATTTCGGCTCACGGAAGAGGATTTTTTTACTTCTTCCAATCCCTCTCCCATGCAGTAACATATTGCTCGCTGTTCATATTTTCTCTGGAACAAATCCCGTATTTTAGCTGCTGCACCAAGGTCACTGACATCCTGCGGAGTCATTCCGAGAATGCCGATTCTGCCTTCTTCCACCGGATATTTTTCTGTTGCAAATGTCTTAAAGAGTTCCAAAAAGGCTTTCTCTTCACCTTTGTCATAAAGTTCCATTCCATCTGTATCCACAGTCAGAATCGGAAGATTTATCTTCTTTTCACTCATACGTTTCAGTGCCAGGTAATCCGTTGCAATCACTGCCGGAACCGGTGTCCCGATCACAACTGCAAACGTCGCATCTACCTTCCGCGCCGCATCAGCAAGCTTCGCTACCAGCCGGTCATCTCTTCCGAGAATCGCATCCATATCTCGAAGTCCCGCACTGAAAATTGCACTTTTCTGTTCAAACCACCGCGGCTCATCGAACCCACAGACATTGCCGGTACAGCCTCCTGCATCACAGATCACCACGATACCACCAAGCTCAAAAAGCACCGATACCGCACCCGACTGATCCGGTGCAAACGGTGTCAGATATTTACGAAGTCCTCTCATTCTGCAACCTCCTTCAGTGCCTCAAACAGTCTTCTCACCCCGGCAAATCCGAACGGCTGCTCATCCTGATTCCACATCAGTCCCGGGCAGTCCTGATGGTAATAAAGGGCATCTTTTCCTATGGTGATATTTACGCCGCTCTCCTTCGAATCATAATAGATCATCGTCGGTTCCATGTTGGAAAACACCTTTGTTGTCGGACTTAAAAGAGCAAGCTGTTTCATATAAACAAAGTTTTCTACCGTAATCGTTCCATAGATCTCCGGTACTTTAAATCCGTATTT
Source organism: uncultured Blautia sp. (assembly GCA_934371915.1). GTDB lineage: Bacteria > Bacillota > Clostridia > Lachnospirales > Lachnospiraceae > Blautia_A. The sequence goes on from CAKROE010000042.1 coordinate 14,911, forward strand.
TAAGAGCGCCAATGCCAGTTCAAACGGATCTCCGTTCATGCATTCACCAACTGCAAACGAAGCATCCGGACAGACTTTTCGGAAGTTTTCTACTGCCTGTTCTGCCGCCTTTCGATACGAAGTTATGTCAAAAGCAACTCCCAGGACTGAGCCAAATGCCTGATACTGATTTTCTATTTTGTCAGTCTGATAAAGGCGACGAATCTCAATAAACGGAATCTTTAAGCGCTCATGAAAGTCCTCTGCCGCTGCTCTTGCTTCCTGATGAAGTACCAGATTGAAATTCGCTTCAGACATCGTTTTGTATTCATCAAAATCCTTACATCCGGAGATTTCATGGATTGTTTTTATGCCCGCACCATGCAGAAGATCATACAGCTCACAGTCATCTATAAGCGGTGAAAAAAATCCCAGAAGATTGACAACATTTCCTTTTTTCTTTGCCGGTTCGAGAAGAGAATACAACGACTGTCGTACATGTACCATCGGTGGTTTTCGCCCTTCACGAGTCAGCGCATACATATAACACGGCCGCACCGGAAGCCCTACACGCTCCTCTGCTTTGCGGCAGACACGCTCCATATCGGTGCCAAGAAGTGCATCCACACAGGTAATACAGATCATCACAACGGATGGCTTTTTCTCAAGGCTTTCGCAGATTTCTTCGACTGCTTTCGGGATTTTTTTGAGATGGCGTCCGGTCACAATATCGGTCTCATCCATCATCAGATAGAAAAATCGATTGTCATATTCACGCATAGAACTGATCAGGGATGTATTTCGCCCGCAGCAGCCCGGCGCCACGATCAGCATGATCGAATCCGGTATGGCAAGTCCTGCACGTTTTACGCCAAATCCTTCCGCACCCGGCGAGTTAAACGCAAGCGTTGCCGGTGAGCTGTAGATCAGATGCATGTTAGACTTAAACTGATCCGGAATATTCTCTTTTCCAAGCTCATTTAATTCTTTTACTGTACAATAATAGGCTCTGCTCATTCTTCTTCCTCTGCTTTCAGAAGCATTTCCGCCAGGTCAAAAAATCGTCTGCTGATCTCGGATCCTGCATCACCCTCGATCACAGTCTTACCCTGATCTTCCCACCGAATGATCTCATCACTTCTCGGGATCTCACCCACGATCGGAATGTTACTTTTCTGCGCAAATGCCTGCACTTTTTCCGTTTCATTTTCGACGTTTCGATGATTCAAAACGATGCCGAAAACCCTTGCATAACTCCGGTCTTCGAAGTTTTGTACCGCACTTGAAATATTATTTGCCGCATACAGTGCCATCTTTTCTCCGGAGGTCACAATGAGGACTTTTTCTGCATAGCCTTCACGTATCGGAGCTGCAAACCCGCCGCAGACAACATCACCAAGGACATCATAAAGCACTACATCCGGCTGATATGTTTCGAATAATCTCAGGTCTTCCAGCAACTGAAAAGTTGCGATGATTCCTCTTCCGGCACACCCAAGTCCCGGTGTCGGTCCACCGGTTTCAATGCAGAGTACCCCACCGAATCCTTCTTTCGAAATATCCTCCAGAGTCTCCGGCTCCTCATCCTCCTCACGCATATAATTCATGACCGGACGAAGCGGCTCTCCGCCCAGAAGATTGATCGTTGAGTCTGCCTTTGGATCACATCCGATCTGAATGACTTTCTTTCCCATGGATGCAAAAGCCGCCGCCAGATTGGAAGTCACGGTGGATTTCCCAATGCCGCCCTTTCCATAAATTGCTACTTTCAGCATTTTTATGCCCTCCCAATAAAAAACAGCTCTGACAGATTCCACCCGAAAAATCTTCTCTTGCATATTTTGGTATACAAAAGGACTCCTCCACCGTCAGGGTAGAGAAGTCCTGTAAATGTCACTGTATGATTCGCTCGCAGTAACCTGTAGATTTCACATAAACAACTATTCCCGCTCGGATGATTCCTTGCCGTCAGAGTCTGTTCTGTTTTCATTTTTTCTTTTTTATTTTACGTTTTTATCTGACTTTATTGTACTTTACAGAAGTGTAGTGAGTCAATGCTAACAGGTATATATATCCTGCTGTTTTACTATCATAAGTTTTCTATTTTCATACAAACCTGCAATTATAACAGTCCGGCAAACAATCTCATCAACAGCTGCCCCAGACGGAGATATGCGCTGCGCCCTGTGCGGTATTTTTCGGTAACATCCCGGCACTCTCTCATCGTCTCCTGAAGATCCTTTCTGATATCCAGAACTGCATCACAGTCTGCCATAAAGCAACCATTTTCAAAGTGATGATACAGACTTCTATAATCCAGATTGATGGTTCCGCAGGTTGCCATACAGTCATCTGCAACGCTCATTTTTGCATGACAGAAGCCAGGTGTCCATTCATAAATACGTACACCATCCTTTACCAGTTCATGATAAAAGGATCTGGTGACACTGTAGATCAGTTTTTTGTCCGGAATTCCCGGAGTAATGATCCTTACATCCACGCCCCGTTTGGCTGCAAGTGTCAATGCATGCGCCATTTCATCTGTAATGATCAGATATGGTGTCATAAACCAGCAATATTTTTCTGCCTTATTCACCATACTGATATAAACTTCCTCTCCCACCTGCTCATTATCCAGCGGACTGTCTGCATACGGCTGAATAAATCCGGTCTGCTGTGCTTCATACGGATAATCTGTCAGAAACCTTGAAAACTCTGTATCATTTTCATCCCTGTCACTGACCGCATTCCACATCTCAAGGAAAGTCACTGTCAGAGAACGCACTGCGTCTCCTTCCAGACGGATACCGGTATCTTTCCACTGACCGTACGGATGCGTCAGGTTAAAGTACTCATTTGCGAGATTATATCCTCCGGTAAATCCAACCTTGCCATCAATAACTGTAATCTTACGGTGGTCACGGTTGTTCAGAAACATATTTAAGCCCGGCATAAACGGATTAAATACACGGCATCGGATTCCGACCGCTTCCAGCTTCTTAATGAAATCTGTATTAATAAACCCAATCGAGCCCATATCATCATAAAATACCCGCACTTCCACCCCGGCTTTTACCCGTTCTTCCAGCACATTCTGGATTCGGTGCCAGGCCTCGGCATCCTCAATCGCATGGTATTCCATAAAAATAAAATACTCTGCCTTCGCAATCTCCTCAAGCTGTGCTTCCAGACCCTTCAAAGCCTCATCATAATAGACTACATCTGTATTCTGATATACAGGATAAAAAGCATTTCTCTGTATATATGAAGAAATATTTCCCGCTTTTGGGATTGTATGCTGTAATTTTTCCTGAATCTTATGATTCTTCGGAAGTAACGGTAAAAGCTGTTCGTCGATATCTTTATAGCGTTTCCTCATCTTACTCGTACCACCGTTCAGACCAACCATCAGATACAATGTAAGTCCCATGATCGGAAATACCATAATCAGGAAAATCCATGGCATCTTGATCGTCGAAGTAACCGGAGATGCATACATATTTAAAATGACAATCAATCCCAATATCCTCGTACACAGATTGATTGCCTCTGCATATCGATTAAGCCCTGTAAACAACAGCAAAATGAATATTACTTCCAGTAAAATACATACAGCCGAAAAAACAAGCCTGGTGACACCGTTTTTCGTTTTCGCCCTGCCCTCCAGCGTCGTATCCTTCATAAACTCCACTCCCTTTTCTCTGACAGTTCATTTTTATGATTGTGATACACATCATAGCACTTTATATGAGTTTTTTCTATATAATTTAAGATGCCCCGGCAAAAATCAGCCAGGGCATCTTAAAGTTTGGTAATTCTATTTCTGCTATTTTTTCACCGTTACTTTCACGGTTATTTTCTTTGAACCGGACTTGATCGTAATCTTTGCTTTTCCGGCTTTTTTGGCAACCAGTTTACCGGATTTGGATACGGTAACAACCTTCTTGTTAGAAGAAGCATATGTGACTTTCTGAAGAGAAGTCAACGGTGTTATCGTCGTTTTTAACTGGAAGCTCTTCTTGCATTTCAGCGTAATTTTCTTTTTGTTTACAGAGACTTTGCTTGTTTTGACCGCAGTCTTCTGAACCTTGATCGTTGCACTGAGCACCTTACCACTGGCGAGTTTTACATACAGCTTTGTATTTCCCTTTTTCTTTGCTGTAATCTTGCCTTTGGCATTTACTGTAGCAATTTTTGAATTTGCAGTGCGGTAAGATTTTATATAGTCTCCTGCTGCCAGTCCGCTTGCTTTCACAACGCTTGTGGACTGTTTTACTTTCAGTGGGATAGACGACATGTTTAAGCGTCCTGTCGGATCTGCTTTATCGATATATATGCTGTCCTTTGCCCCACAGATCCTGCATGTTCTTGTCTGAATTCCCTGTTCAAAAACAGTCGGAGCTTTTGTCAGTTTCCAGCCGCCATATACATGTTCATGAGAAATGCCGCCATGATTATCGTCATCATCTCCATCATCCGGCGCACAGATTTCAAATGTTACCGTCTTGCTGCCTGTATATAAACCGATACCGGTGAAAATAGCTCTCGCAGTTCCCACATTTCTGTTGTTCTCAAAACGCACTGTGAAATCTACATTTTCGATGAGTATTCTCCAGTCAGAACTGTAGACATCATAAAGTGGTATTACTTCTTTTCCATCCTTGTAGTCTGTATCATTTATTGTGATATGGCAGTCTGAGATATCCAGTTTTGCATCTGTGCCCAGAATTTTCATGTTATTCTCTTCTGCATATTTCTTTGCTGTTTCAGAATCACCTCTCAACAAGAATGACTGTTTTTTCTCAGGTTCTTCACTGCCATACGCATAATTATATCCAATAGCATATTTGCCTATAGAAGTGACACTGTCCGGAATGATACAGCTGTTCAGACGCCTGCATTCAATAAAGGCATAATCTCCAATTCTCTCAAGAGTATTCGGGAACGAAATCTCTCCTATCGAATCAACACTTTCAAACATATAAGCTCCGATTCCCATAATTCCCTCTTCAAAAACAACCTTCTGTATATTCCATGCAGAAACAGAATCAGACCATGGTCTC